>PWGS01000079.1 GCA_003554505.1 Desulfonatronospira sp.
GCGTACATGGCCTGCATTATCATTTCAGCAGTGTTGCGCGTGGCTTTTCTTTTGCCCAGCAGGTCCTTTACCTGCGCCAGTTCCTGTCGGACTTCAGCCAGTCTGCGGGGGTGGTCCAGCCAGTTGCCGGCGGCCTGCAGCAGTTCTTTGCTGTTGGCCCGGCTCTGTATGAATTCCGGGTAAACCCCCCTGCCCAGTATAAGATTGGGCATGCTGATGTAGGGCACGTCTATGAGCATTCTCCCCGCCAGGTAGCTGGGCCAGGAGACCTTATAAGTTACAATGGCCGGAACATCAAGGATGGCGCATTCCAGGGTGATGGTCCCGGATACGGCCAGGGCCATGCTGCATGACTTGATGTAGCTGTGGCGCTCTTCCGGGGAGATGAACTCCAGGCAGGGCAGGTCACTGGTGTGTCGCTTGAGGAAATCGCGGCTGACACCCGGTGCCTGGACTATGCCCAGGGACAGATCCGGGCGTTTGAGGCTCAGCTTATAAGCTACATCGGTAAAAACCGGCAACAGGGAGGCGATTTCTTTTTTGCGGCTGCCAGGGAGAAGGGCTATCCTGTTTTCCTGCGGGGCAATGTGTTCCAGCCCCGGCAGATGGATCAGATCCATCAGGGGGTGTCCCACGTAGCGGGCCACTATGCCCCTGCTCAGGAAAAAATCCTGCTCAAAGGGAAAGATGCATGCCACCCGGTGCACGAACTCCCTGAGAAATTTTATCCTGGACCTGCGCCAGGCCCACACCTGGGGGGCAATATAGTAGATGACCGGGATGCCCAGCCTGCCGGCTTCCCGGGCCAGTCTGAAATTGAAATCCGGAGCGTCCATGAGCACCAGGACTCCGGGGCGTTCTTTTCGCAGCAGTCTTTTAATACCGCGCAGATACCCGGCGATTCTGGGCAGGGCGGTGGCCACCTCGGTAAGTCCCACCAGGGACAGGTCTTCGGCCCGGTAAACCGTCTCCAGCCCCTGCCGGCGCATGGCCCGGCCGCCCATGCCCATGATGCGCATGCCCGGGGACATTCGCTGCAGCTCCTGCATGAGAAGGGCTCCGTAAGCGTCTGCCGAGGACTCGCAGACATTGATCCAGACAGATTTGCGCATACGTTCATTTACCAATGCAGAAATTCTCGAAGATGGAATTTAAAATGTCATCATTGACAATACGCCCGGTGATCTCGTCCAGGAAGGTGCAGGCATAATCCAGCCTGACCCCCAGCACATCGTAAGGCATTTCCTGGCGGGCTTCTTCGGCCAGAAGCAAAAGCTCCTGTCGGGCTTTATCCAGGGCTGTTTTCTGCCTCAGGTTGGGGGCCAGGGAAGATGTGGCCTCGGGCCTTTTTCCCCCCAGGATCTTGGACCGGATGGCCCCGGTGAGATCTTCCAGGCCATGGCCCAGTGTAGCTGAGGTGTGCACCAGGTCCAGGCCCTTGTCTTTTAAGTCCTGTACCCAGCCGGGAGTCCCGGGGACCAGGTCCTGTTTGTTCACGGCCAGGACAAGTTTGCCGGGGCTTATCTCTTCCAGGATGTCCAGGTCTTCCGGAGCAGGCTCCTGCCCGGCATCCAGGACCAGGATGCACAGGTCGGAGCGGCTTATGAGCTGCCGGCCGGTTTCCAGGCCCATCATCTCGATCTTGTTTCGGGTGGGCCTGCGCCCGGCGGTGTCCACAAGGCGCACCGGAAGCCCCCCCAGGTTGATGGCTTCTTCCAGGTAGTCCCTGGTGGTGCCGGGAATGGAGGTGACTATGGCCCGCTCTCTGCCCAGCAGGGCGTTCATGAGGCTGGACTTGCCCGCATTGACCCGGCCGGCCAGGACCACCAGGGCCCCCTCCCTGAAGACCCTGTTTTGCTCAAAGGCCTTGAGTAAATGGTCGATTTCCCGGACAGAGGCATTTGTTCTTTGGGCCAGATCTGCAAGAGGCAGGCATTCCAGGTCTTCTTCCGGGAAATCCACCGCAAGGCAGAGCTCTTTTTTCAGTTCTTCCAGACTGTCCCGCAGGGTGTCCACACGTTCTTTCAGATGTCCCTGGAGCTTGTCCCTGGCCAGAAGGGCCCCGTCCTGGGTGGGGGCGTTTATCATTTCCAGGGCTGCTTCAGCCTGGGTCAGGTCCATGCGGTTGTTCAGGAAAGCCCGCCTGGTGAATTCTCCCGGGGCTGCGGGTTCTGCACCCAGGTGGTAAAGGGCCTCCAGTACTCCTTCCAGGACTGCCGGTCCCCCGTGGCAGTTTATCTCCACCACGTCCTCCCGGGTATAGGAATACGGGGCGGGCATGTAGGCCAGCAACACCTCGTCCAGTATCTGCCGACTTCTGTTTTTAATCCAGCCGTAGTGCAGTTTGTAGGACTTGAATCCCTTGAATCTCGGACCAGGTACAAAAAGCTTTTCAGAGATGTCCAGGCTTGCCGGGCCGCTTAAGCGGACTATACCCACCCCTCCCTGGCCCATGGGTGTAGCTATGGCTGCTATGGTGGATCCGGAAGTCCGGTTGGCTTCCCATGCAGCGGACATCTCAGTTCTGCTGCTGCTCTTGCTGCTGCTGTTGCTGGGATTTATTTTTCCTGCGCCCGGAGGATTTGGGCATGATCAGGACCCTCTTCATGGGGCCGTCGCCTTTACTTTTGGTGCGGATCTTGTTTTCACCCTGCAGGGCCAGGTGCACAATGCGGCGGTGATAGGAGCTAAGGGGCCTGGTACTCATGGTTTTTCCGGCCTTGATTGCTCTCTGGGCGAGCTGGTGGGCGTTTTTTTCCAGTTTTTCAGTCTGTTTTTCCAGGAAGTTTTCCGTATCCAGCTGTATTCTGGCTGTGCCGGGGTAATTTTTGGCAATGATGCGGTTGGCTATGTACTGCAGGGCGCTCAGTGTCTGTCCGTCACGGCCCAGCAGGATGCCGGAATTGCTTCCATCCTGGACTATTACGGTGACGGGCTGGGTGTCCTCATGAATTCTGATCTCCACTTCCGGGGCCAGAGGCGCTGTGAGGCGCTGAATGAGCTCCTGGAGAAACCGGGCCGGGGGAGGCTCAAGGGTGCCTGATTCCTGGTCCTCCATATCTTCCTCGATATCCTCCTCGGGGTCCTCCTCCAAAATTGGCGCGGCCCGGGAAGGTTCTTCCGGTTCCTCATCTGCGGGAAGAACATCCTCCTCCTGCGGTTCACCCGGAGCCTCCGTCTTCTGCTCTTCTTCCTGCTTTCTGGCTCTTCTTCTGGCCTTTATGGTGGCCTTTTTGACTCCCACCAGGCCGAAAATGCCGGAGGAGCCGCCGCTGACTATTTCTACTTCCAGCTGGTCGCGGTTGATATGAAAATATTTACATGCGCTTTGTATGGCTTCGTCAACGTTCTTGCCGGAGAATTCAATATAATTGTCCATATAGTCTCCTTACGCGTAAATAACCATGTCATGGTCCGATCCGAAATCCGCCCCGGCCTGGTGAAAAGGATGCCGCAGTAATAAAACCTTTGCAGTACCGCCTTGCCGCAGGCAGGAGAGGTGTACCCGGGTGAGAATAATAACCGCCTGCTCATTCGGGGCTTGTCCGGCAGCTTCGCAACAGGCAATGGGACTGGATCGGTTTTCAAAGAGCAGGTTATTTAAAATTGTTTTAAGCTTTAAGAAATACTTCTCCCGCTGATCATGCGGGCCGGCTGACAAATCATCAGCCGGCTGAAGGTGCATGGATGTTTGCGGGGTCAGCCTCAATACAGGTTTTTCAGGACTACTTCTTTTTCTTCTTCTTTCTGCTTGCGGCGGACTTCTGCTGCGGGGACTTCTGTTCCGGCTCGCTGGGTTTTTCCGGAGCATCCTCCTGGCCTTCCCTGTCCCCGGAACTCTTTCCGGCCTTTTCCGCCGCCTTCTGTTCCGCCTTTTGCAGGGGCACATCAGCCGAGCGCAGCATGTACCACTGCTGCCCTATGGACAAAACGTTGTTGGCCAGCCAGTAAATGACCAGACCAGAGGGGAAGGTAATGAAGATAAAGATAAACACCAGCGGCAGGAACTGCATTATTCTGGCCTGCATGGGATCACCGGGTGCCGGGGCCATTCTCTGCTGCAGAAACATGGTGGCGCCCATGAGAAGCGGAGTGATGTAGAATGGATCCCTGGCCGAGAGGTCCGCCAGCCACACTATGTCCGTAAAGGGTATGTGGCTTATAAAGGGGGCATGCCGCAGTTCCACCGACCCTAAAAGCCCCTGGTAAAGGGCTATGAATACCGGGATCTGTACCAGTATGGGCAGACATCCGCCCAGGGGGTTGACCTTGTAGGTCTTGTACAGGCGCATGATCTCCTCGTTCATGGCCTTGCGGTCGTCCTTGTGCTTTTCCCGGATCTTGGTCATCATGGGCTGCAGTTTTTTCATCTGGTTCATGGACTTGTAGCTCTTGTGAGACAAGGGCCAGAAGATGATCTTGATGACCAGGGTCAAAAGCAGGATGGCTACTCCGTAGTTGGCGGTGTACTGGTAAAAGAAATGCAGCACCTTCATCAGGGGCTGGGCCAGCAGGTTGAACCATCCGTAGTAGATGGATTCTTCCAGATGGTTGGGAGCACCCGCCAGATACTCCCGGTCTTTGGGACCCAGATAGTAAATCTGGTCCATGGTCCTGGAGCCCTCCGGCTCCAGGTACATTGTCTTGCTCAGGGAAATCTGGAAAAGATCGTCCCTGTGATGGGCCTGAAGGCTTACGTCGGGGGAGGCAGGCACTAGGGTGAGCATAAAGTAGTGGTCCACGATTCCGGCCCACTGAATCCCGGTGTTTCTGCTGATTCCGTCGCTTAAGTTTCTCTCTCTTTCGTGGCTCAGGCCGTCCTGATCATAGTAGCCCACCCGGGTAGGGTTCAAGCGGCTGTCGGAAAAGGCCGGGCCGGCCATGATGCTGGCAATCTCCCCTGAGGACTGGGCCTCGGTGGTGTTTACAACCCGCAGATTTTCCTGGATTTTGTAGTTGTCGGCTACAAAGGTCATTTCCCGGATGAGCTTTATTCCGCCCATACGCCCGGTAAAGGTCAGTGTCTTTTCATCGCCGGGCTCCAGGGCGAGATCTTCGCCGTTGAGGGCCCATTCACCCTCTACCCAGGTGGGTGCGCGGTTCCAGGTTATGCCCATGGGACCCCGGTTCAGGGAGCGTGGTGTGACCAGGTCAACACTGGGGGCGTCCGGGTCTATATCCTGCTTGTATTCCTTGAGCACGAAGTGCTCCAGGATGCCTCCTGCAGTGTTGAAAGTGGCCTGGTAAAGGGGGGTGTCCACCTTGATCTGTTCCCCTTCTGCAGGCTCAAAACCTGGTATCTGTGCTTCGTGTGGATCCCAGGGGTCTTCTGCTTCTTCCCGGGGGTCCGGCTCAGGTGCCAGGTCCCTTTCTTCGGGCACGGTCTCTTCCAGCCGTTCTTCTTCCCGGACCTCTTCACGATCCGGGGTGGCTGGAGGGAAAAGAATATTCCAGACCACAAGAACCGCCAGGGATAAAACTACGGCAATGAGTACTCTACGTATTTCCATGTTCTTTTGTTGCTCCCAGGATGGATTTCAGAGAGAATTTTTCAGGCACGGGATCAAGTCCCGCTGCAAAGAAGGGATTGCACCTGAGCAGGCGAAAAAAGGTCAGAAATATCCCTTTGCCGGGACCATGCATGATAATCGACTCCCTGGCATATTCGGAGCATGAGGGTACAAAGCGGCATGCAGGGGGGAACAGCGGGGACAGAACCCGCTGATACCCCCTGATGAGCTTGATTAATATATAGCGCATCAGTGACTTGTAAAACTTAAGCTCTCGGGTTTTGTTCCAGGTTTTTTTGCGTCCGGGGCCTTACCTGCTGAAACAGATGCAGAAGTTGAGTCTGCACCATGTCCAGGTTCAGTCCTGGCAGGTCTGTACGTTTTTTGCTGACCACGACATAGTCAAAGCCTGGAGGCACCAGGTGCTGGTTAAGCCTGAAAACCTCCCGCACCAGGCGTTTTATCCTGTTGCGAATTACCGCCGGGCCGGTTTTTCTGCTCGCCGTGATTCCCAGCCGCCAGTAATCCCGGTCGTTGGGCAGGACAAATATAATAAAATGTTTTGTCTGATAACGTCTGCCGCCCAGATAGCAGGCCTGGAACTGGAATTTTCTGACCAGCCTCAGGTGCTTGGGGAAAGTTAGACTGCCAATCTTTTTCTGCCTTTGGCCCTTCTTCTGTTGATCACAGCCCTGCCGTTCTTGGTGCGCATGCGCACGCGAAAGCCGTGCGTTCTTTTGCGTTTGACTCTGCTTGGTTGATATGTCCGTTTCATTCGTCCCGTCTCCTTGCAAAAAATTAAAAGAGATGCATAACCTCTGGCGCAGTTTTAGTCAACCCCGACACTGCGGCAAAGAGGGCAAAGGTCCATGTTATCCCGGCAGGAGCCCGGAAGAAACCCTTTAGAACACATTGCTTTTGCCGCAATGTTGAGTTATCAAGGCGGACAATATCAAGAGGACATATTTGCAAACAACCTGCCAGAGGTGTCATGCAGCCAGCATCCATGGTTGACGAACTCATTCACTGGGCAAGCCTGGAACAGGAACAGGTCCGGAAGGCCAGGGCTGTTCAGGGTGAAAAAAGGGTGGACTTTGCCCGGGCCTCGCTCATGGCCGGGGTCATTACCGAAGAACAGTACCGGGACTTTATGGCCGGCCATTTGGGCATGCCCGTGGTGGATCCATCCCGTATGCACGTTTCCCGGGAAATCCTGGAACAACTGGGCAGGTCGGCCTGGGCCAGGTACCAGGCCGTGCCTTTTTTTGTGTACAGGGACAGGCTTTACCTGGCCTGTTTCGAGCCGGACAATATAACCTCCCTGGACGATATCCAGTTCATGACAGGGATGCAGGTCCTGCCGCACCTGGCCACTCTTTCCTCTATTCAGCGGGTGCTGGACAGACATGCGGATAAAGATTCCGGCAAGATGGATGACATCCTGGCCCAGATGGAAGCAGAGGACGGACCGGATGCCGGGGAATCCGCGGAAAAGGATGAGGCTTCCACCATGGAGGCTGCATCCCAGGCTCCCGTGGTAAAGATGGTCAACCTGATTATCCAGGAGGCCATCCGTAAAAAGGCTTCGGATATCCATATCGAGCCTTATGAAAAGGATTTCAGGGTCAGGCTGCGCCTGGACGGCATGCTCACCGAGGTCATGCGTCCGCCCCTGCGCATGAAAAATGCCATCATTTCCAGGCTCAAGATCATGTCCCATCTGAATATCGCGGAAAAGCGCCTGCCCCAGGACGGCCGCATCAAGGTGCGCTCTCAAGAGGGCACGCCCATAGAGTTCAGGGTGTCCATACTGCCCACCCTGTTCGGGGAAAAGGTGGTCATGCGTATCCTGGACAAGTCCATGCTCCAGGTGGATATGCACGACCTGGGCCTGGAGGACCATTCCCTGAACGTGTTCCAGGAGGCCATCTACAGGCCCTACGGCATGGTCCTGGTGACCGGGCCCACCGGATCGGGCAAGACCACCACGCTTTATTCGGCCATCATGGAGCTCAATCAGGAAGGGGTGAATATTTCCACGGCGGAGGATCCGGTGGAATTCAGCCTGCACGGGGTAAACCAGGTCCAGGTGCAGGAATCGGTGGGGCTTACTTTCGCCTCGGTGCTGCGCTCTTTTCTGCGCCAGGACCCTGACGTCATCCTGGTGGGGGAGATCCGGGATCTGGAAACTGCTGAAATTGCAGTAAAGGCTGCTTTGACCGGGCACCTGGTCCTGGCCACCCTGCACACCAATGACGCACCCAGCACCCTGACCAGGCTTTTGAACATGGGGGTGGACTCCTTTCTGGTGGCTTCTTCCATAAACGCCATCATGTCCCAGCGCCTGGTGCGCAGGCTCTGTCCTGCCTGCAGGGTGGCGGAACAGGAGCAGGAGGTCCTGAAGGCCATGGGTCTTGGTTCACAGGAAGCTGAACAGGGCGGGGTTTTCAGGGCGGCTGGCTGCGAAGAGTGCAACAGCACCGGGTACAGGGGACGAACCGGGGTGTACGAAGTCATGCCGGTTACACACCGTATACAGGAAATGGTTTTGGCCGGGAGAAGCGACCGGGAATTGCGAAAGGCCGCTGTGGAAGAGGGTATGATCACCATGCGCAAGAGCGGGCTTATAAAGATGTCCCAGGGCATGACCTCGGCCCAGGAAGTGCTGAGAGTAACCGTGAACTAGTTTCCGGAAAGAAAACCAACAGGTTTTTCATCTGGAAAGAAAGACTTTTCCGGATGGAAACGAACCGGACGGATAAGTAATGCCGATATTTCTTTACAAGGCCACCAGCAAGTCCGGAAAAAAGCTCAAAGGCGATCTGGATGCCCCCAGCCTGGACATGGCCAGGACAATCCTCAAGCGTAAAGGGCTCAAGGATATACAGGTCAAGCCCAAGCCCAAGGATATCCTGGAAGGCACCTTCCTGGAAGGGCGGGTTACTTCCAGGGACATGGTGGTATTCAGCCGGCAGTTCGCCACCCTGATAAACGCCGGCGTGCCCATACTGCAGGCCCTGGAGGTCATGTGCGACCAGACCGAAAGCAAGATCCTGAGGCGCAAGCTCTACGAGGTAAAAAACGACATCGAAGGGGGATCATCCCTTTACGACAGTCTTAAGAAACATCCCGACGTATTCGACGACCTGTACACCAACATGGTGGATGCCGGAGAGGCCGGGGGAGTCCTGGACCTGGTCCTGGACCGCCTGGCCCGCTACATTGAAAAGGCGGCCAGGCTTAAGGCCAGGGTCAAGAGCGCGCTTATTTATCCGGGAGTGATCATCACCGTGGCCGTGGCGGTGATAGCCATCATCCTCATATTCGTCATACCCACTTTCGAGGACATGTTCGCCGACTTCGGCGGGGCCCTGCCTGCACCCACCCAGTTCGTCATCGGCCTGAGCCGGTTCGTATCCCAGAACGCATTGTGGATTCTGGGGGGAGTGGTTGCAGCGGTTCTGGGCATAAGGCTTATTTACCGCACGGAAAAGGGCAGGACCCTGATTGACGAATGGATCCTGCATGCCCCGGTTTTCGGGCCGCTTCTGCGCAAGGTGGCCGTGGCCAGGTTCAGCAGGACCATGAGCACAATGATTTCATCGGGGGTGCCGATACTCAGCGCTCTGGACATCGTCTCGCGCACCGCCGGGAACAAGAGCGTGGAGCATGCGGTGCAGGAGGCCAAGCAGAGCATCACCGAGGGACAGAGCCTGGCCGAGCCCTTGACCGAGACAGGTATCTTTCCGCCCATGGTCACCCAGATGATCTCCATCGGGGAGACCACCGGAGCCCTGGACAGCATGCTGGAAAAGATAGCCGATTTCTACGACGACGAAGTGGATGTGGCTGTGGATACTTTGACCTCGCTTCTGGAACCTATTATGATCGTTTTTCTGGGCGTAGTAGTGGGCGGACTGGTCATCAGCATGTACCTGCCCATTTTCCAGATCGCGGATGTTGTGGCATGATGGGGCAGGACACATCAGACAGGTCCGAGCTGTCGGACACACCTGACAGGTCGGAGAACACTGAAGTATAATCCAATTCTAAGGAGGATAAAATGACTAAAGACCCGGTAGTGGCCGTTGCAGGAGCCACCGGTGCAGTTGGAAGAGAGATGCTGAGAATCCTGGCCGAGAGGGAATTTCCGGCCAGGGAGATCATTCCCCTGGCCTCGTCCAGGTCCGCCGGCAGCAGGATGGAATACAAGGGCAGCGAGCTCACCGTGCAGGAACTTACAGAAGACTCCTTCAAGGGAGTGGACCTGGCCATATTTTCCGCCGGCGGAGCTACATCGGAGAAATACGCCCCCATAGCCGCAAAGAGCGGCTGCGTGGTGGTGGACAATTCCAGCTTCTGGCGTATGGATCCCAGTGTACCTCTGGTAGTGCCCGAGGTGAACCCGGAAGACCTGGAAAAGCATCAGGGAATCATTGCCAATCCCAACTGTTCCACCATCCAGATGGTGGTGGTCTTAAAGCCTCTGCATGACGTAAGCAGGATAAAAAGGGTGGTGGTCTCCACCTACCAGGCGGTGTCCGGGTCAGGACAGAAGGCGGTTAACGAGCTGGAGACCCAGGTCAAGCAGCTATTCAACATGGAAGAAGTCACCACCAGCGTATATCCCTATCAGATAGCCTTCAACTGTATCCCGCACCTGGATGCCTTCCTGGACAGCGGCTATACCAAGGAAGAAATGAAGATGGTCAACGAGACCGTGAAGATCATGGGGGACGAAAGCGTAAAGGTTACAGCCACCACGGTAAGGGTGCCGGTGTTTTTCGGGCACATCGAATCCCTGAATGTTCAGACCGAGTCCAGGATAAGCCGGGAGGATGCCCGGGCCATTCTCACACAGGCCCCGGGGATCAGGGTCATGGACAATCCCCAGGAGAAGATATATCCCATGCCTCTTTTTGCCGCAGGCAAGGACGAGACCTTTGTGGGCCGCATCCGCGAGGACCAGAGCACCGAAAATGCCCTGGACATGTGGGTTGTGTCGGACAATATCCGCAAGGGGGCGGCTCTGAATGCGGTGCAGATTGCAGAGTTCCTGCTGGTCAAGGACCTGGTGCGGGTACCGTAACAGAGGCCAGAAGTCAGAGGATTACGCGAGCCACGCTAACCACGCTAAGACGCGTGGCAGGATGCGTGGCAGGTCTTTTCCTTTTATAATCTCTCAATTTCACACAGGAGTAAACCAAGTGGCCCAAGTTGCAGGCACCCGGGAATACCTGGACAAGCTTGTCTCCCTGCCCAGGCCGGGTGAGGAGAATATTTTCGCCTTCTACGATCACCGCCTGGAGATGATATGCAAGGATCCCAGGATGATGCTCATTCCCCTGGATGATCACATGATCCATCGCGGAGACGGGGTGTTTGAGACGGTAAAGTATCTTGGGCGCAGAGTTTACCAGCTGCAGGCCCACCTGGAGCGGATGGAAAAGAACTGTAGAGCTATTTTCATGACCCCTCCCCTGTCCTGGTCCGGGATCCGGGAACTGGTCCTGGAGACGGCCAGGGTGGCGGAACAGGATGACGGGTACCTGAGTCTGTTTGTGGGCCGGGGACCGGGGGGATTTGCCATTGACTACCGGGAATGCCCCTGGCCCAGCCTGTATATCGTGGCCAGGAGATTCAACCATCTGCCGGAGCGCATGTGGGAAAAGGGGGTTCGGGCCTGCAAGTCCGAGCATCCGGCCAAGCCGTCCTTCATGGCCAGGATCAAGTCGGTCAACTACCTGCCCAATGTACTTATGAAAAAGGAGGCCGTGGACAAAGGCTGCGATTTTGTCCTCTGCTTCGACCAGCACGGATTTCTGGCCGAGGGCTGCATAGAAAACGTGGTGGTGGTGGATCAAAAGGGACGTATCCTGGTGCCGGAGCTGAACAACGCTCTGCCCGGCACCACCCTCATGCGCGCCCTGGAGCTTATCAAGGACGAGATGACCTTTGTATTCCGGCCCATAAGCGAGGAAGAGATCTACGAGGCCCGGGAGGTCATCCTGCTGGGTACCACCCTGGACGCTATGAGCATTGTCCGTTACAACGGCAAACCCATCCACGACGTCCGCCCCGGCCCGGTGAGCAAACGGCTGCGCGAGCTCCTGGTGCGCGATTTGGAGGAGAACGGGGTAAAATTCTAGACGTCCATATCCTTACTCTACGAAGATTTTCTCCTCTGGAGAGGAGTCAACCTCGCCCATGATGGAGGCTTCATGCAGGCCCCTGGAGTGCAGATTCCGGAGCATGTCCCCGGCCTGGTCCGGCGGGCAGCAGATGAGAAGTCCCCCGGAAGTCTGAGGGGCGAACAGGATATCGCGCCTGGCCGGGGTGATCTTGTCTGAGTACTCCACGATATTTTCCCTGAACTGCCGGTTTTTGTGAGCTCCTCCGGGCACCATGCCCATGGAGGCGAATTCCAGGGCTTCGGGCAGCACCGGGAGGCTTTTAAAATCAATTTTCAGGCTGACTTTTGAGCCGCAGAGCATTTCGGCCATGTGTCCCAGAAGACCGAATCCGGTTATATCGGTGCAGGCATGAACATCGTATTCACGCATGACCTCGGCTGCGGTCCTGTTGAGTTCGGCCATGAGCCTGGTGACCTTCTGGATGTGTTCCTGGGAGGCCGCCCCACCCTTGATGGCGGTGTTGACTATGCCGGTGCCCAGGGGCTTGGTCAGGATGAGCAGGTCCCCGGCCTGGAGGTTTTTTTTGGTCAGCACCCGGTCCGGGTGCACGAACCCGGTTACTGACAGACCGTATTTGAGTTCAGAGTCCTCCACGCTGTGTCCCCCCACCAGGACCGTGCCTGCCTCGCGCATCTTGTCCAGGCCTCCCATGAGGATCTGGCGCAGGACTTCCAGGTCCATCCTGCCCAGGGGAAACCCCACCAAGTTCATGGCGGTTTTTGGCTCTCCGCCCATGGCATAGACATCGCTTAAGGCATTGGCTGCGGCGATCTGGCCGAACCAGTAAGGATCGTCCACTATGGGCGTAAAAAAATCCACGGTCTGGATGAGGGCCAGGTCATCCGAGACCTTGTACACTCCGGCGTCGTCGGCCCGGTCCAGGCCAACTATGAGGTTGGAATCCTTGGGAAACTCCAGCCCCTGCAAAGCTTTGTCCAGGTCCCCTGGAGGCAGCTTGGAAGCTCAGCCGGCGCCTTTGACGGTTTCCGTGAGACGTTTTTTCGTGTTCAGATTTGATATATCCATATTTTTTTTTTAACCCGAAAGAACCCGGCAGTCCAATTTAAAAAATCAATACATATCCAGGCTTCTTATTAAAAATATCAATAGACAGGCTGTAGCTATACACCAAAGTCTCCGGACCCTGGCTTATTGTCCACAGATGGTGAATGATTACCATAGACCCAAAAAAAGCCCGGGAAATCCTCCCCGGGCTTTTTGCGGTTTGTATTGCTTTTTACTGGGCCTGTTCCTGGTATTCCTCCTTCATGAGTCTGGAGGAGATGGGGGTGATGTTTGCATCTCCGCAGAACAGGTCTTCCCGGGTGGTGCCCATAAGGGCCTCGGCCAGGACATCATCCATGTGCTGTACCGGCATGACCTCCAGGCCCTTGAGCACATTGTCCGGGACTTCCTGCAGGTCTTTCTGGTTGGCCTCGGGTATGATGACCTTGTTTACATTGCCGCGCCTGGCAGCCAGAAGCTTTTCCCTGAGGCCGCCTATGGGCAGGACCCTGCCGCGCAGGGTGATCTCCCCGGTCATGGCCAGGTCGTTTCGCACCGGCAGGTTGAGCAGGGACGAGACCAGGCTGGTGGTCAGGGTGATGCCTGCCGAAGGACCGTCCTTGGGGGTGGCCCCTTCCGGGACGTGCACGTGCACGTCTATTTCCTTGTAAAAGTCCGGCTTGAGCCCGAATATGTCCGAACGGGAGCGCACATAGCTGAGTGCCGCCTTGGCGCTTTCCTTCATGACGTCTCCCAGCTTGCCGGTGATCTCCACCTTGCCTGTGCCGGGCATGAGGGCCACTTCCACCAGGAGGATTTCCCCTCCCACTTCGGTCCAGGCCACTCCCGTGGTTACACCCACCAGGGGCTTATCCTCGCGCTCGCCGTGCCGGATCTGCGATACCCCCAGGTAAGAGGGCACGTTCTTGGCGGTGACCCTGACCTTCTTGTCCTGTTTGTCCTTTTCCTCTACTTTTTTCTTGGCCACTTTGCGGCAGATGGAGGCGATTTCGCGCTCCAGGTTACGCACCCCGGCCTCCCGGGTGTACTGCCGGATTATTTCATAGATGGCCCCTTCGGAAATGGAGATCTGCCTGTCTTCAAGGCCGTGGTACTTCAGCTGCTTGGGCCAGATAAACTCCCTGGCGATCCTGTTTTTTTCGGTTTCCAGGTAACCGGGCAGCTTTATTACTTCCATGCGGTCCTGCAGAGGTGCTGGTATAGCCTGCAGGTAGTTGGCCGTAGTAATAAAGAAGATGTTGGACAGGTCGTAATCCAGGTCCAGATAATGGTCGTTGAAGGCGGAGTTCTGTTCCGGGTCCAGTACCTCCAGAAGTGCTGCTGAAGGGTCTCCCCGGAAGTCCATGCTCATCTTGTCCACCTCGTCCAGGCAGAAAACCGGGTTGTTGGTCTCCACTCTTTTCAGGCTCTGCAGGACCTTGCCGGGCATGGCGCCGACATAGGTGCGCCTGTGACCCCTGATTTCGGCCTCATCGCGAACCCCTCCCAGCGAGAGCCTGAGGAATTCACGCTGGGTGGCCCGGGCCACGGACTTGGCCAGGGAGGTCTTGCCCACTCCCGGAGGTCCCACCAGGCAGAGGATCGGGCCGCGCATCTTTTCCACAAGGCTCTGCACGGCCAGGTACTCCAGGATCCTCTGCTTGGGCTTTTCCAGGCCGTAATGGTCTTCATCCAGAATCTCCCGGGCCCTGGAGATATCGGTGTCGGTTTCCCGGAGTTCGTTCCAGGGCAGAGACAGCACCCAGTCCACGTAATTCATGAGTACGCTGTATTCCCCGGCATTGGGGGGCATGCTGCGCAGTTTCTTGATTTCCTCAGAGGCCTTTTCCCTGGCCTGCTCGGGCATGTTCTTCTGATCTACCTTTTCCTGCAGCACGTCCAGTTCGGCCTTGGGGTCGTGTTCGCGTCCCATTTCTTTGTGGATGGCCTTTAGCTGCTCGGACAGGTAGTATTCCCTCTGGTTCTTTTCCATCTGGTTCTTGACCCTGGACTTGATCTTTTTTTCCAGAGAGAACACCTCGATCTCGCCCTGCAGGTGGGCATAAGCCATCTGCAGGCGCTTGAAGGGATCGAATTCCTCCAGGACCTCCTGCTTTTCGTTAAAATCCACCTTGAGATGAGGCATGATGGCATCAGCTATGGCCCCCGGGTCCTCCATGTTCTGGATGGACTCCACGGATTCCTTGGCGATTTTGGTGTTGGCCTTGGAGTATTCTTCCAGGGATTCCTTGGTGGCCCGGACCAGGGCCTCTGTTTCGGAGTGGTCGGTTTCCTCTTCAGGCAGGGAATGGGTATCCACTTCAGGCACCTCTTCCTCGAAATCAACTTTTTCCGGGTTTACCGCCGCCCGGTGCAGACCCTCAAACAGAACCTTGACCGTGCCGTCCGGCAGACGGAACATCTGCAGGATCCTGCTTACGCAACCGCAGGCATAGATATCGTCTGCGCCGGGCTTTTCAGTTTTGGGGTCATTCTGGGTCACCAGGAATATTTTTTTGTTGTAGTTGTTCAAGGCATATTCGATGGCCTTGATGGATGAATCGCGTCCCACCAGAAGGGGAATAATGGCCTTGGGAAACA
>PWGS01000070.1 GCA_003554505.1 Desulfonatronospira sp.
AAGCGTTCCCAGCCGTCCACATTCTGGATTTCATCGAAAAACAGATGACACCTGGCAAGATCCTTCCCCGGGTACAGCTCGCGGTAGGCCTGGATGATCAAATCCAGCTCGTTCGCGGCCAGATCCAGGCGCTCATCCTCAAAGTTGATGAAGACCATCAGGGTCTTGTCCAAGGTCCTGGCAAGCCTGTTCACAGTATCCAGCAGCATGGACGTCTTGCCGCACCGTCGCACTCCCATGAGCGTGATGATCTTGCCGGTGCCCAGGGGGACCTGGACATCCCTGGGCTTGACGTCAAAAACAGGCTGCAGGTGAAAATCCCTGATGATCTGCTTGAGCAATTCTTTCTTTATCATAAAGAAAGTTTTACACCTTTTTTTCTTCGCGTCAAGACAAAATTGAAATGCCACCCTCGCAATCCAGCTGCGCTGAGGTTCGGCCTTCGGCGTTCTTGTTTCGTCGTTCTCAGGCGCTTAGCACAAATTTCAAACAAACATGCTGGTAACTTTTTCTGACTTCCTGTCCCGCTGGATAGGATTACAGGCACGGTGTGAACTCCCCTCCTTAGCCAAGGAGGGGCCGGGGGTGGTTGTATGAGATCCCTTCCTTATTTCAAATGTTGCCCCTAAGGGGCCTCTTTTTCCGCGCAGGTTCGCGGAAAAAGCCCAGTGACTTACTCCTGCAACCCTGCCTGTCACGCACATGGCTTGATTAAGCAACGCTGAAAGCGTTCCTGCGGAGCAGGGTTTAACTGGGTTCATAAAAAACAAGAAAAATTTGAGCTATGGCGGGGTTCAGCGCATGGCACTGTAACTGTTCCGCACTTATTTTTTAAGACTCTTTGTAAACATTCAGGGGCTACTTAGTTTTGGTAAATATTCAAGCAACAGGTCCCAGATGGTTACAAAACGGACTTCAGTACCATGCCGCCGGATGGGGGCCTGCAGTTTCTTATTAACCACCAGGCAACAGGATGAGGAATATCTGGATATGAAACTGTCAAATGCTCTTGGAACCATGGGTTTGTCCATATTCTGGAACTTGACTTCAATGGGTATAACTTCTCGACCGGTATCCACAATAAAGTCGATTTCTGTTTTGGCGGTCGTTCTCCAGAAATGGATACTCGCTCCGGTAAACCTGATCTTTTCCCGCAGGATCAGGTAGACAAGATTCTGAAAGACAAAGCCCAGGTCATCGGGTCTGTGGAGATTGCCGAAAATACCCAGAGCGAAGTTACGCAGGCCAGGATCATGAAAGTAAACAGTCGGAGCCTTGGTGATCTCACTGCGAAGATTCCTGTAAAATGGCCTGATTCTCTGTAGAATATAAGTCTCTTCTGCGTACCAGCAATAATTTTTTACAGTGGGCAGAGAAATCCCCAGGGTAGCAGACAATTCCGAGTAATTTATGATTCGTCCTGCCTGATCCGCCAGGGTCCTGATCAACTGGCTGTAGGACTCGATCTTCTCAACCTTCAGCAGACAGGCGATATCCCGGGTTATGTAGCCCTGATATATTTCGTCCATCTCCCTGTTTTTTTCCCGGGCCTGAGACTCCAGCACAACACGCGGATAACCACCGAAGTTCATATAATCCAGCAGAATCTCCTCTGACCGGGCATGCTCCAGTGCAAAAAAATCTGATAATCGCTCCGAGTACTGGTAATCTGTCTTAAAATTTACAAACTCAAGCAGGTTAAGGGGGAATATTTCATAAATCCGTTTACGGCCCAGCATCGATTCCCTGATTCCAGCCCTGAGGTCCACGCTGCCGGACCCGGAAACAATGAATTTGTAGGGCAGGCCCATGTCCTGAAGCCCCTTTAAAAAGATGCCGGCGTTATTTATGCGTCCTATCTCGTCAATGAAAACAAATCCTGATTTTCCTGTCTCCAGTTCTATCTTTTTGAGCAGGTGCTGCTGAGAGTCAAAAAAAACTCGATCCTGGTCATAATCCAGACTGAGAAAGACGGTTTTTTCCCCGGCATCCTTGAGTTCCTTCTGGATAATCTGCATGAGGGTGGTTTTGCCTGCCTGGCGGGGGCCGATTAAAAAGGCGATCTCCGGACGGGGGATATCCCTGCGTAGATCATCAAGGGCATGGCGGTGGATAAGGGTTGTATTCATGCATATTACGTTTAACAAAGTTAAATTAAAAGTCAACTTTAAAATTAACTTAGTCTTTTTCAATCTAGAGTTTAAAATAACAGAAGTTTTGGCGGCTTCGCCGCTGTTCCTGGTTCTTGGTTTTAACGAAGAACTAAGAACTGTTCTTGGCCAACCAGTCTGTCAGAAAAACGGCTGGCTCAAGAACGGTGCATTCTTGACGCCATACATCCGGATAGTGACGAATATTTCCAGTAATCAAAGGAACCTTTGCTGCCATAGCCACTTCCAGAAAAGGCGCATCACTTTGATCAGGCAGATCTTTTATATGCTGTCTGGCCAGTACATGCAGGCTTCCCGTGTGCAGATAGTCAAGAATTTGTGCAAGGTCTGAAGACCCAAAGTAGCGGGAGAGTCGTGGACGGTGCAAAACTTCAGTGTATTCTGCAAGAATACGGTCATCAACAGCAAGATGCAAGGCCCCGGAACGAAGAAAATCCACAAGGCGGCCTGGAGGGCCATGTGGATTAATCATGCCGGAAACAAGAACGTTGGTATCTATGACCACGATCATCGCCGGTCTCGTCGGCTTTCCTCAATGGCCTGAGCAATGTCGTCATCAGCCGGCGGCAGTGTCTCGGCCCGCCTTCGAACACGTCCTACTGCTGCTGAAAATAGAGCCCGTCGGATTTCGGCCAGGGAACTTTCCAGATCACCTGGGTCAATACTGATCATGATCGCTCTGGGCTGCCCATCCTTTGTTATGATCAGCTCGCGGTCCCGCTTTAGTCGTCCCCACAGATCTCGCGTTTTCTTCAAGTCTTTAACCTGAAGGTAGGTCATACACAGCTCCTTTTAATTTCCTGATTTGGAGCTAATACTTTGGCCATTTATCAAGGAGTTGTCAATAATTTACAGCACTGCGCCGCCTGTTAAAGATTTTTTCAAATGGTTTATTTTATGAACACCACCACCATGTCTTCAGTTGTCTGGATCACCCCGTCCCTCCAGCCCACGGTGGTCTTCCATCACCCGGTAACCAGTCATCCCATTTCCCGTCTTCATCATCAGGCTTCAAAAATATCCACCTGTCGTAAAATAGAAACTCGTAGTCCCGGACATGAAATTCCGAATATTCTTTGAGCCCGTCATCCTGGACAAAAGGATTTTCATCGTAGCTCTCATCTTCTGATATGTAACAGTCTCCTGGAGCATGGCCATCGTTAACATCAATGACGGTTTCGGTGAGACAGTTTCGCAGGTCATGAAGAATTGAAGCCTGTACTGCTCTTTCACGGTGCTCTCCAAGCCAGGGGAGGGCAATGGCTGCAAGAACACCAAGGATGGCTATAACAACGAGGATTTCAATCAGGGTGAAACCGCCGCTATCATTATCTTTACTAAGACGAGTTGAGAATAAAAACA
>PWGS01000004.1 GCA_003554505.1 Desulfonatronospira sp.
AGAAGATTGAAAAGAAAATCCACTTCATCCCGGGGACGGGACCAGTTCTCTCTGGAAAAGGCATACAGGGTCAGATGCTGGATGCCCAGACGCCGCGACTCTTCCACAATGGTTCTGGCGCTGCGGGTACCCTGCTTGTGACCCTCCATCCTGGGCAGTCCATGCCTTCCGGCCCATCTGCCGTTGCCGTCCATTATAATGGCTATGTGCCGGGGGAGCCTGTCCTGCAGTTTAAAACTCCATGATTTCTTTTTCTTTATCCGCCAGTATCCGGTCCACCTTGCTCACGTAGCTGTCCGTGATTTTCTGGACCTCTTCATGGCCTTTGTGCATCTCGTCCTCGGTAAGGTCCTTGTCGTTTTTCATCTTTTTCAGGGTGTCGTTGGCTTCCCTGCGGACGTTTCTCAAGGCGACCTTGGCGTCCTCACCGTATTTCTTGGCCATCTTGACCAGCTCTTTGCGCCTTTCCTCGGTGAGAGGAGGGATGTTGATGCGGATGATCTTGCCGTCGCTGACAGGGTTTAAACCCAGATCAGACTTCATGATGGCTTTTTCTATGCCTGTGAAAACATTTCTGTCCCAGGGCTGGATGGCTATTGTGCGGCTGTCCGGGATGGATATGGAGGCAAGCTGGTTCAAGGGGGTCATGGTCCCGTAATACTCCACGGTAATCCCGTCCACAAGCCCGACAGAGGCCCTGCCGGTCCTGAGCTTGCCCAGGTCCTTTTCCAGACTGGCGATGGCCTTGTCCATTTTTTCCCTGCAGTCATCAAGTACTTCGTCCATAAGTTATCCTCCTTGCACTATTGTGCCGATCTGCTCTCCCTGGAGCACCCGGATTATGTTGTCCTGCCGGAAAAGATTGAAAACCGCCACAGGCATACAATTGTCCATGCACAAAGAGACAGCGGCCGCATCCATTACCTTCAGACGGCGGCTTAAAACATCAATATAGGAGAGGCAGTCGTACTTTACAGCGTCGGCATTGGTTACCGGGTCCTTGTCGAAAACTCCGTCCACCTTGGTGGCTTTCAAGATGACGTCTGTCTTGAGCTCCATGGCCCTGAGAGCGGCTGCAGTGTCTGTGGTGAAGTAGGGATTTCCGGTGCCGGCCGCGCAGATCACGATTCGTTTTTTTTCAAGATGCCTGAGGGCCCTGCGCCGGATATAGGGCTCGGCCACTTCGTGCATGGAGATGGCGGTCATGACCCTGGTATCCGCGTCCATTTTCTCCAGGACATCCTGTACCGCCAGGGCATTCATGACCGTTGCCAGCATACCCATGTAGTCCGCGGAGGCCCGGTCCATCCCCCTGGATGATGCGGACACCCCGCGGAATATATTCCCGCCGCCTATGACCAGGGCGATCTCGGCCCCAAGTTCTCTGGCGGATATGATTTCCCTGCAGATGGAAGAAACAGTGTCGGGGTCGATTCCGTACTTTTCATTCCCGGCCAGGGCTTCTCCGCTTAACTTTAGAAGTACGCGGCGGTATTTGAGCTCAGGCATTTTATTTTTCCGGATTTTGGGTGCGACAAGTCCTGCAAATAATCAGTAATTACAGGCTGATTTATCTAATCCTGGACGTCTTCGCCAAGCCCCAGGCGGGTGAAGCGCCCGATCTGGATGCTTTCGCCCAGAACCACCACTGTATCGTTTATGAGGTCTTCAATGGTCTTGGAGTCGTCCTTGATGTAAGCCTGTTTGAGCAGGCATACTTCCTTGTAGTACTTGTCCAGTCGTCCCTGGACGATCTTTTCGGCTATATGCTCGGGCTTGCCTTCTTTTTCCGCCTGACTCTTGTAGAAGTCCCGCTCCTTGTCAACAAGCTCCTGAGGCAACTCCTCGGGGTTTACGCATACAGGGCTGGTGGCGGCGATCTGCATGGCCAGGTCCCTGGCCAGCTGCTGGAACTGATCGCTTTTGGCCACAAAGTCGGTTTCGCATTTAAGTTCCACAAGCACGCCGATTTTGCCGTTGCTGTGGATATACGAGCCTATCCAGCCCTCGGAAGTGGCCCGCCCGGCTCTTTTCTGGGCCTTGGACAGGCCTTTTTCCCGAAGCCAGGTAATGGCTTTTTCTTCGTCGCCCCCGCTGTCCTGCAGGGCTTTTTTGCAGTCCATCATTCCTGCCCCGGTTTTTTCCCTCAGGGCCTTTACTTTCTGGGCGTCAACCATTTTTTATTCCTCCTGTTGCTCTTCCTGCATGGCAGGTTCTGATTCGGTTTGCATCTCTCCGGCCTCAGCCTCCCGGGCTTGTTCGGCCTTGTCTTCCTGTTCCTCCCGGTCCCCTCGCTTGGCCATTCCTTCCAGGCATGCATCGGCAATGCTGCCGGCAAAGAGCTTTATGGCGCGAATGGCGTCGTCGTTTCCGGGAATGACGAAGTCGATGAGATCGGGATCGCAGTTGGTGTCAACCACTGCCGCGATGGGTATGTTCAGCTTGCGGCATTCCTTGATGGCGATCTCTTCCTTCTTGGGATCGATTATAAAGGCTGCCCCCGGCAGGGAATCCATGTCTTTGATTCCTCCCAGGTCGGCATTGAGCTTGTTTACTTCCCGTTGCATCATGGCCACTTCCTTTTTGACGAAACGGTGCACGCTGCCGTCCTCAAACATCCTTTCCAGGGTTTTAAGACGCTCGATACTTTTGCGGATGGTCTGAAAGTTGGTCAGGGGGCCGCCCAGCCAGCGGTTGGTGACATAAAACATGTCCGCGCGCTCGGCCTCGGTCTTGATGACTTCCCTGGCCTGTCTTTTGGTTCCCACAAAAAGGACCTTCTTGCCGGCGGCCACGGTGTCGGAAATAAAGTCGTGGGCATGCTGGTAAAGCTTTACGGTCTGCTGCAGGTCAATGATGTGGATGCCTTTTCTGGACCCGAAGATATAAGGCTTCATTTTCGGGTTCCAGCGCTTGGTCTGGTGACCGAAATGCACTCCGGTCTCCAGCATCTGCTTCATTGTAACATAACTCATAAGATTCCTCCCTAGGTTTTTTCCTCCGCCCGGTAAACGTCTCTTCAACAGTGAAGAGCACCCAGAGGGCTTCGCCCGGGCGTGTGATTTACGAAACTGTTCCTTTTAGGATAATTTTTTTTTTCTGGCAAGCACTAACTTGTCCCGGTCCCGGGAAAAATGCCGGAAAATAATCTTGCCAACAGCAAACAGATGTTCTATATATACGGGTCTTTCAAAATTTTCGGAGGTTAGACATGAAAAAAGATTTGCACCCTACCCTGCACGATACCAAGATTCAATGCGCCTGCGGCAATGAATTTCAGTCCAAATCCACTGCCGGCCAGGAGATAACAGTGGAGGTATGTTCGCAGTGCCACCCATTTTTTACCGGACAGCAGCGATTTGTTGACTCTGCCGGACGAATCGACCGTTTTAAAAAGAAGTACGGCCAGACGGCTAAATAGGATCAGATTCAGGAATTGAGGAATTGAGGAATTCAGGGATTGATTTTTGGGAAGATGGGGAAAATGGCATGGGGCATGGGGCATGGGGCATGGGGAAGAAGAGTTGTCC
>PWGS01000290.1 GCA_003554505.1 Desulfonatronospira sp.
AGCAGTATTTATCAAGAGGTTGGTAACTACTTGCGACTTCCCCGTCCCCGGAGGTCCTGTAATTACCGAAAGCTTCCTATTAAGAGCATTTTGAATAGATTCACGTTGCTCTAAATTTCCGGGGAAAACCTCTAAAAGAGAGTTTGTGTTTCGTATATCTTCTTCTTTTGTGTCTCGATAAATCCACTGCCCTAACGCTGTGTCCTTATATTTTTCTTCCGGCAAATTTGTCAATTGATTCAACTCATACTCAAGTCCCCTTGTAAAAAAATTTGCTTCCTCTTTTATTTGTAAAACTACTCCCCTATTAAAAATACCTTCCTTATCGCACTCAGAAAGTTTGGGCTCTTGAGGTAAATTATGTGGATCAATTTCTTCTTGCCAGTTCCAGTGAGGTCGAATGGTTTTTAAACGCTGAACCAAATCATCTAATTCCGGTTGTTCTTTCTCTTCATATATTCCAAGCTCATCTTCCAATAAGAGAAGTTCTCTTACTAACTCTTGCCCGCCTGTATCAACAAACTGTTTAATCGCACTCCAATTAAGAATTGGGAAGCTAAAATCCAGTTCAACATTATCCCCCTCTCCTGAAAATTTAATAGGGAATAAGAACAAGGGTTTTAAAAAATATCCACTCCACCCCTTTTTTGAACGTGCGTATCCTAAAGTAGATGGATAGCCAAAATAAAGCGAAAGAGAGCGGTCTCTTTTGGCGCTTTTAATGAACTTTTGTACTTCAGAATAATTAAAAAGAGAGGCAATTTCTTCTTTAGAAAAAGGTAAGTTGCTAACTTCTTTGTAATCAAGATCGAACTTACTTTGTGCAAAAACACTCACCTCCACTCCTCCATCCTCTTCTATGCAGGACAAGTAATAACGGGAAAGCTTAGCTAGCGGAGTGCGCTGCACTTGTTCAAGGGCAGCTTCCTGTGGTAATTTTTCATCAGCTAAATACCACCTGTATTTAGAATCCTGCTTACATTTATCTTGTAACTTATTATACAGGAGAGAATTTATTTCTTCTTTTTGAATATTAGTACCGCTTGCAATGTCCCTTGCATTACTACCGGGGTTCTCTTTAAGAAAGCTTAAGATATTAATTATTTTTTTATTGTCCTCCATGGAAATATCTATTTATCAATATTTTTAGTGTATTTGCACCTTGGATAATTACTACATCCCATAAAATCTCCGTATTTACCAGAACGCTTATTCAAGACTCCTCCGCACTTTGGACAAGAATTGATATTTGTGCTTGTGTCTTCTTTGCCGTCTTTCTTCTCCTTTGGAACCGCAAGCTTTATGTATTCTAAAAACTTATACCCATCTACCAATTCTATAGGCTTATCATCTACAAATTTTTCTGCCGGTAAAGTAAATTTGCTTGTTGTAATGAAATAACCTTTGTTGTTTGTTAGTTTATCTGCAAGAGCTCCATAAAAATCACGCACCTCTCCTACTTTCACCTCTCTTTTCTTAAAATATTTTTTGCATTGAATATAGTGATTTTTTCCATCTTTTTCAGCAACAACATCAACTCCTCCATCATTCGGTCCACCAACG
Source organism: Desulfonatronospira sp. (assembly GCA_003554505.1). Taxonomy (GTDB): domain Bacteria; phylum Desulfobacterota; class Desulfovibrionia; order Desulfovibrionales; family Desulfonatronovibrionaceae; genus Desulfonatronospira. The sequence continues at coordinate 1,564 of PWGS01000290.1, forward strand.
GCATGAGCCCTATATCCTAGTCTATTAAAGAGTTCTGCAACATAATCTTCGAACTCTTTTGGACTTAACCCCCTTAACCATGTTAATTTATCACGGTCACCTCTCCATCTTTCTCCTTTTTTAAACTTAATGGAGTTTTTAATTTCATTAATTTCCTTAGGTATCGCTATTTCAAATATATATTTAATCCCAATAATTGCTATTGTTAATAACAATAATGGCCAAAGTAGCGGCCACGCCATTGGCAATGAATCTTTCATAATTTCCCAAAAGTTAATTTCCATATTTTTAAAATTAATTCTCTAAAAAATGATTTTGATGATCTTAATTTCCTATTCGTTAAGTCACAGACTTTATTTTGTTTTTGTAGTTTAATTAAATAATTTTATCCGATTTTTTAAGATTATGTTTTCCACAAAGAAGCTGAACATTTTTAGCCTCTTTACTTGAGCCTCCTTTTGACCATGGAATTATATGATCAAAGTGTAAATCTTTTGTTGACCCACAATCAGGATAAGAACACTTTCCTCCATCCCTTTCCCAAACAACTCTTTTAATCTCTGTAGGTATGCGCCTTGAGAATTCAAATTCCTCAATTTCCTCTTCTGTCATATCTTCTTTTGCTGTATCTGGAGATAGAATAAATTTAAAAACTTTCCTGCCTTCTTCTTTTGAAAATTGATAATTGACGTCTGTTAGATTGAACAATCCTTTATCTGACCAAACATTATTACTTATTTTCTCATAAACTTTAATTAATTCTGGTTTACCTCTTCTCTTTAATTTAAAATCTTCAGCAACTTTAAAGAATTTTCCATTATTGGTTAAGCCCTGTCTTGTAAAAAATGGTTGATCTACTTCCTTCGGGTTATTATTTTCTCTTCTGCTTATATCTTCTCCCTCATAAATTAACTTTTCACCTTTTTCATCAAATCCATCATTATAAGGGGCGTTCTCTCTGACAGACATCAAGAAAATAGAATATCTTTTATTCTGTGGCCTATAATTCATGCCACGCTGAACATTAAATCCTTCTCTGTTTACAAGCTCATTATATGATAATATGTCCTTCATTGTTTTTAATGTTTATTGCTTAAAAATTTTATATTTTATTTCATCTTCGGTAAGTGACTTCTAAAATGTTCTTCAGTATCTTTGTCCATGAAATAAACATAACACCCTTTTTGACCACGTGTCATGAGTATCTTATAGATGTTACGCACAAACCTATTGAGTTCTTTAGGGTCATTTATTAGTCCACGCTTCCCAAGTGAATCTTTGTATTCGTTTGGGTCAGTCTCAAACTCCATTGTCTCAGGATTAAAAGAAAGATCTTTGCCAACAACCACGCCAATATAATCAAACTCAAGGCCCTGTGATGTGTGAATGCAGCCAACTTGATCAATGCCTGACTGATCAACAGCCCATGTGGTGCCAACACTCCGTGAGTTCCAAGGCATCTTGAAATCAAATTCTGGAATTTTTACATCTTTGACTTCTGCGTTTTGGTTTCCCTCTCTGGCACTCGTCCAATTCCAGGCGTAACCGGCAAGAATACGTGCATCCTCGCCAGCGACATCTTTTTCTTTTATTGCCTCACGAAGTTTATTTGGATCATTAAATATCTTAAACTCAAAATCACCTCTCTCCCACCCATCAAAGTTAGCACTCTCTTCAATGTGCAGCATGTGGTTAAGCCAGTTGACATACCCTTCAGCACCAGAACATCTGAACTGTGCAGTAAGCTCAATTTCATAAATCTCGGCTCGAAATTCATTTGCGATCCGTTTGATTTCCTTGATTGAACCAATATCTTCTGGACGAATCACCTGATCATCGTCAATAAAAAAAACGACTGTTTTGCCCGCCCTGATGACATCCTCCACCTGATTGTACCCCTGATACATAAAAGCCCCTCGCTGTTTGAGTCTGTGCGCTTCATCGACGACAAGTACGTCA
>PWGS01000274.1 GCA_003554505.1 Desulfonatronospira sp.
CAAAATGCCTGAAAACAACACAGATCAGCTGCAATTCAGCAATTCCGCCTACGTTCAGGAGCTGTGCGGCCCCCAGGGCCGCAACCTGGAGACGATTCATCAGCAGACCGGGGTGCAGATAGAAAGCCGCGGGGGCTCCATGACTTTGACAGCAAAGGACCAGGGCGACCTGGAACTGGCCAGAAGCAGCCTGCTTCAGCTCTACGCCCTCATCGAATCAGGATACAAGGTCTACCCCGAGGATGTGGAGGCGGCTCTGAGGATCCTCAGGCAGGACATAAAGGCGGACCTGAAAAAAATATTCAAGAAGGAAGTCTTTGTTGTTTCCACCAAAAAGACCATAGCTCCCAGAAGTTCCACCCAGAGGGCCTACCTGCAGGCCATAAAGGAAAAAGATCTGGTTTTCGGGATAGGCCCGGCCGGCACGGGCAAGACCTACCTGGCCGTGGCTGTTGCCATATCCTATCTCATGCAGAGAGTGGTCAAACGCATCATCCTGGCCAGGCCGGCTGTGGAGGCCGGGGAAAAGCTGGGATTTCTCCCGGGGGATATGCTGGAAAAAGTCAATCCCTACCTGCGCCCCCTGTATGATGCCCTGCACGACATGCTGGAATTCAACAAGGTCCAGGAACTTCTGGAGAGCGGAATGATCGAGGTGGCTCCCCTGGCCTTCATGCGCGGGCGGACCCTGAACGAATCCTTTATCATCCTTGATGAGGCCCAGAACACAACCCCGGAACAGATGAAAATGTTTCTCACCCGCATGGGACTTGGTTCCAAGGCGGTTATAACCGGGGATATCACCCAGGTGGATCTGCCGGGGGCCGCTGTATCCGGGCTTATCCAGTCCCGGGATGTGCTCAAGGGAGAGGAAGGCATCAAGTTCATCTACTTCAATGAACACGATGTCATCCGCCACAGCCTGGTAGCCAGGATAATCAAGGCCTATGAGCGATTTGACCAGGCCCGCCTGGAAAAACCGGCAGAGGGGAAAAAGCCTCAGAATGAAGATTAAGCTGCATTCACTGCTCCCAGGGGGGAGTTGCTTTTGAAAATAATCCTGGAATTAAACGCCCCTCTTTTCCCGGTCCTGTGTCTTGGCCGCAGGGAAGTACGGGACATGACCCTTAGGATTCTGGAAAATCTGGGCTGCCGGGATTCGTCATTAAACCTGGTTATCACCGACGACTCCCGTATGCAGTACCTTAACTCGGCCTTTCTCTCCTGTCCCGGCCCCACGAATGTCCTGGCCTTTGAGGAAGAATCCCGGCATCAAACCGGATTTCTTGGAGAAGTCTTTATCAGCGCCCAGGCTGTAAAACGCGAGTCAACCCTGTATGGCCAGCCCGTATTCGAACACTTTGTCCGCCTTCTGGCCCACGGGATTGAGCACCTGGCCGGTTTTGAGCACGGCCCGGAAATGGAAGACCGGACCCTGCACCTGCAAAGAACCATTAAAGCGGAAGAATACGGGCTTTAGGCCTGAAAGAATCTAAAGCAGGCTATGCCCGCAACCCAAGCGAAAAATTTACCCCTGGCCACTTAACTGTCTATGCTTACGCTTATCATCGGGATCGGGATCGGTATCGGGATCGGCTTCCGGCTCGGAGAGCCTACAGCTCGGAGAGGGTCGAAGTCTGAATTAAATCCTGTAGGCAAAGTCATGTAAAAAGCTGCCGGGTATTTTCGATACCGATTCCGATACCGACCCCGACCCCGACAAAAGCGGAAAATTCCAGCGCCATAGCACAAATTTTTCTTGTTTTTTATGACAAGGTTTCAGGAGTAATTCACTGACATGCAAAAACCTCACTTTCACATCCGCCCCGAAGGGCTGAACATCATCTCCCTGACAGTGCTGGCCGCCCTGGTCTTCTCCCTGCTCGGCTGGGCCATTTTTTCCATCATCAGCCTTGTGGCCTTTTTTTTCGCTCTTAATTTCTTCCGGGACCCGGAAAGGGTGACTCCGGACGCACCCGGTGTTGCAGTGGCTCCTGCGGACGGCAGGGGGGTCAAGGTTGAGAACATGCAGGATCCTTTTACAAAAGAAGAGAGAACAGCCATATGCATCTTCATGAACGTCTTCAATGTCCATGTAAACAGGTTTCCCCTGACAGGTACGGTCCGGGCCATAAGCTACCACCCGGGAAAATTCGTAAACGCCTCCCTGGACAAGGCATCCCTGGACAATGAAAGATGCGCCCTGCACTTTGAGGATGAAGACAGCCGGACCTGGACCATGGTTCAGATAGCCGGACTTCTGGCCAGAAGAATCGTATGTTATGCGGAAACAGGGGATAAACTGTCCAGGGGACAAAGATTCGGCCTGATAAAACTGGGGTCCAGGGTTGACCTTTACCTGCCGCAGGGGTATGAAAGTAAAGTAACCGTGGGCGAAAAAACCATTGCCGGACAAAGCATAATCGCCCGCAAAACCGGTTCAGCCCCTGGCAAGATATGACTCAGAATACATCCGGACCCAAGCATAAAGGATTTTACATCCTGCCCAACCTGCTGACCACCGCAGCCCTGTTCGCAGGTTTTCTGGGAATCCTCTGGGCCATCGACGGCCGGTTTGAGCTGAGTGCCCTGGCCATTCTGGCCGCCTGTATATTTGACGGGCTGGACGGCAAAATCGCCAGACTTACCAAATCCGCCTCGGATTTCGGCATCCAGTTCGATTCCCTCTCGGACCTGGTTTCCTTCGGGGTATGCCCGGCTGTTACCATCTACTTGTGGCAGACGCACCATTTCGGCCAGGTGGGACTGGTAGTGCCTTTTCTGTTCATGGCCTGCGGAGCCCTGCGCCTGGCCCGGTTCAACCTGCAGACAAAAAGCCTTCCCAAGAAGTTTTTCGTGGGTCTGCCCATCCCGGCCGCCGCCTGTACCCTGGCCGCGCTTATCCTTTTCAGCACCTATCTGCCGGAGGTAATCCTGGTCCATGTACTGCCGACCTTTACTCTGGCCCTGGCCTTTGTCCTCAGCCTGCTCATGATCAGCAAGGTCAAGTATGCCTCCTTCAAGGAACTGGAAATGGTCCGCCTGCACCCGTTTTCCTCCACTGTGACCGCTATCATGCTTTTCGTGCTGGTGGCCTCGGAACCCAAGCTGATTATTTTCATAGTCTTCATGACCTATATAATTTCAGGTATACTGTATACCTATATCTACCTGCCCCTGCGCAAGCCCGCACACCTACGGGAGCCCCGCAAGGAGTTCCCGTAAAAGTCATTTCTTCTCATAATCAATCCTTGAGGGATGCTTTCCGAATCCGGACTGGTAAGACATGCAGAACAGTGTGTACGCCCGGAAAAAGGTCGTCTGGTTTGTTGCTCATGGACTTTTGCGCCGGATTAATATAAAAGTATCAGGTTTTGTAACTGGTTTCCATCCGGAAATTCTTTATTTCCGGATGTTGAAACTGATGGTTTTCTTTCCGGAAACGAGGAGTTTTTTCTTTTGGCAAGGAAATCAAGCAATTATGAGGAGGCGTATCTTAATA
>PWGS01000032.1 GCA_003554505.1 Desulfonatronospira sp.
CCGAGGGCTGATTGTCCGCAGCCGTGGTGAATATCTGGCTCTTGCGGGTGGGGATGGTGGTGTTGCGCTCGATGAGCTTGGTGAACACGCCGCCCATGGTTTCAATACCCAGGGACAAGGGGGTGACGTCCAGAAGCAGGACGTCCTTTACGTCGCCGGCAAAGATGCCGCCCTGGATGGCTGCGCCCATGGCCACGACCTCGTCGGGGTTGACGCTTTTGTTGGGGTCTTTGCCGAAGAATTCGGATACCTTTTTCTGCACCAGGGGCATCCTGGTCTGGCCGCCCACGAGAAGTACCTGATTGATGTCGCCGGCCTTGAGCTCCGCATCGCTCAGGGCCTTTTCGCAGGGGCCGATGGTCCTCTGCACCAGGTCTTCCACCAGGCTCTCCAGTTTGCTCCTGGTAAGCTTCATGTTCATGTGCTTGGGACCGTGTTGATCAGCAGTGATAAAGGGCAGATTGATATCCGTCTCCATGGTGGTGGAAAGTTCTTTCTTGGCCTTTTCCGCGGCTTCCCTGAGCCTCTGGAGGGCCATGCGGTCCTGGGAGAGGTCTATGCCGTTCTCCTTTTTGAACTCGTCCACCAAGTGATTGATGATCCGCTGGTCAAAGTCCTCTCCGCCCAGGAAGGTGTCGCCGTGGGTGGAGCGTACTTCCACCAGGTTGTCCCCCACTTCCAGGATGGATATGTCGAAAGTTCCTCCGCCAAGGTCAAAGACGGCAATCTTTTCGTTGACGTTCTTGTCGGCACCATAAGCCAGGGATGCGGCAGTAGGTTCGTTGATTATGCGCTTTACCTCGAGTCCGGCAACGCGGCCGGCATCCTTGGTGGCCTGGCGCTGGCTGTCGTTGAAATAGGCCGGAACAGTAATTACCGCCTCGGTTACGGTTTCTCCGAGATAGGATTCTGCATCGCTTTTGAGCTTCTGCAGGATCATGGCCGAGATTTCCGGCGGGCTGTAAGTGTTGTCGCCCACCTGGACGTAGGCGTCGTCGTTTTTGCCCTTGACGATCTTGTAGGAGCATCTCTCGATCCAGTTTTTGAGTACCGGGTCGTCGAACTGGCGGCCCATGAGGCGCTTCACCGAGTAGACCGTTTTCTCCGGGTTGGTTACTGACTGCCTTTTGGCTATTTCCCCGACCAGGCGTTCTTTATCTGTAAAAGCTACAATGGATGGTGTTGTGCGTCCGCCTTCGGGGTTGCTTATGCACTTGGCTTCCTTGCCTTCCATCACATATACGCAACTGTTGGTGGTTCCCAGGTCGATTCCGATTATCTTGCCCATATTAACAAGCCTCCTTAAAATATTCTTTGAAGTTGTTTGAATTCATAAGTCTCCTGAAAGAGTTGTAAAGACGGCTCTACTCATTTTTTTCAGGAGAACACTGTTTGCTGACAAGGCCCTTGGCCGGTCTTACCAGCCTCTCTCCCAGCAGGTAGCCTTTCTGCATGACCTGACATACCTTGCCTTCCTCCATGTCCTCGCGTTCCTGCTGAGCCATTGCCTCGTGAAAGTTGGGGTCGAAATCCTCCCCCTCGCTGCCAACCTGCTTCAGGTTGTTCTTCTCCAGTACCTGGTAGAACAGGCTGAGGGTCATTTCCACTCCCTGGGCCAGGTCTTTGCAGGCTTCATTCTTGCGCCCGTGCTCCAGGGCCAGCTCCAGATTGTCAATAACCGGGATGACTTCCTCGATAAAGGAAGATACGGCATATCTGCAGTATTCCTCCTTCTCACGGGTGAGGCGTTTTTTGTAATTTTCCGAGTCTGCTATGGCCTTGAGGGCCTGATTTTTCTGTTCACGCAGAAGTTCGCAGTCGGGGCAGATGTTCTGTCTGCACATGTCTTTCATTTCCTGTTCCGAAATCTGTGCTCCTGCTTCTTCTGAAAAATCAAGGGGCTCCCGGTCCTGCTCCCGAAAGCCCTGTTCTTCCTGGGGTGATTCTTCCCGGGTGCTGTCCCGGGTTTCACCGTCTTTTGGTTTTTGTTCTTTATTGTAATCTTCCCTGGACATATATTAACCTCCGTATTTGGTCTTTTGCCCCCCTGATGTCTTTGCAGTTCAAGTATTAAGGCTTGAATCCCTTTTGTTTTCATACAGTTCACGAAATATTTGACTAAGAATTCTGGCGGTCAAGTCAACAGCCGGGATTATCCTGGAGTAATTCATCCGGGTGGGGCCGATAATGCTTACGTGACCCACGGAGTCGTCCTGCAGGCTGTAGGGAGAGGAGATGACCGCGTAGTCGCTCAGTTCTTCCCAGTCCTGCTCCCGTCCCATGAGAATACTCAGTCCGTCGCTTTCCAGGGTGTTGTCCAGGAGTTTGAGCAGCTTGGATCTTTCCTCCAGGAGTCTGAAGACTTCGCGCATCTTGGACAGGTCGGTAAAGTCGGTGTCCTGAAAAAGGTAATGCGTGCCGTCAACGTAAACCTGGCGGTTGTTTCCGGGGTCGAAGGATTCCCGGGCCAGCTTCAGGGCGTTCTGGTACAGGTGGTCGAACTGTCTGCGGGCTTTTTCCATCTGGCTGACTATGCTGGTGCGAACCTGCTGCAGGGGCTTTCCCTGGTAGTGGTCGTTTAAATAGTTGCTGAATTTGACCAGGTCGTCAGCCGAAATCTCGGAGTCTACGTTCACCACCTTGTTCTGCATCATGCCGCCTTCCATGACCAGGATGGACATGACCAGGCCCGGGCGCAGCAGGATAAAGTCTATATGCTTCCAGCGGATATTTTTCTGGCTGGGAGTTATGACCAGGCTTATCTGATTTGATATGGAGGACAAAACTTTGGAAGCCTGGCTCAGGGTATTGGTCAGATCCGGGCCTACGCCGGCAAGGGAGGACTTTATGGTTTCCTCAAGTTCCCCGGGAAGGAGTTCCATATCCAGTTTTGAATCCAGGTAATATCTGAATCCCTTGGTGGAGGGTATCCTTCCGGCGGATGTGTGCGGCTGTTCAATATATTTTTCTTCGGCCAGGTCGGCCATGATGTTTCTGATGGATGCAGGGCTGAGGTTCAGGCTGGATTGCCTGGCCACGGTCCTGGAGCCCACGGGCTGGCCGCTTTGTATGTAGTTTCTTACTATGGTGAACAGAACATCTGCTTGTCTTTGATCCAGGGTCATAGTGTGCACCTCGTTAGCACTCTTGTGTTGAGAGGGCTAATCAAGTAACAATGACATCCCTTCCTGTCAAGACGGCAGGCCCGGACCCGGGAAAAAGTGTGCAGAAAGACTTGAAAAGTATTTGTAGCTATTCACCAGGGTCCGGGGACTTCGCAAACAGGACGTAAAAACCCACCCTGTTAAACCCTGCGAAGCAGGACCGCTATGCGGTGTTTAACAGGGCGAGCTCCCAGGAAGCGTAAATCAAAACCTGTACACGAGTTTTTAAGCCAGAATAACTTATATAACCTGCTCTAAATCAAGTTCGGTGTTTTACGGTTTTGATCAACGCTTCCTACGTCGTTCAG
>PWGS01000148.1 GCA_003554505.1 Desulfonatronospira sp.
ACCCGAATATTATATCCAATATAAACATTGTGCAACAAATTACTTATACCCTGATTCCGTGGGAAAGGACAACAAAATGCCCGAATGACCGATTAGTCGCTAGGGCCACAACAATGCGCGACAAGTCCATAGTCACGAAGTCAAGTGATTAACATGCTATCCGAATTAAGGAACAAGAGACCGCTCAAGAATGCTGATGATAAAATCCATGAGTGGTTGATGGCCCAAATGGCTCCGATAGTATCCGATATCAAACGTCCTATTAGATACGCTACGGAGAAGATAAGGTTGAAAACTGACAGGGCCCCTCTGTTGGAGGAGATATTCGAAGGCGTGGAATGCCCCGTCGACGAGGAGGGCAACCGCATCATAATCAGGGTGAGGGAAGTCTCGAAGATCTTCGGCAAGAGCCCTGAAGTAGTGATACCTCTGTTGGAGAAGGGCATGTCCAAAGGGGAGATTCTGAAGACAACCGGCAACACCGTCGGCCTTTATGACATAAACTTCGATGTGAAGGAGGGGGAGATATTCGTTCTTATGGGCCTCTCAGGTTCAGGAAAGTCCACGCTCGAGAGATGCCTCAACAGGCTTTTCGAGCCTACCACCGGAACCGTGCTCATCGAAGGCCTGGACTTCACCGCCTTGAAGACTGACCCTCTCAGAGTTGTCCGTCGGAATAAGATGTCCATGGTCTTCCAGAACTTCGGACTGTTGCCTCATCGAGATGTGAAGAACAACGTCGCCTACGGCCTGGAGATGAAGGGGATGGATGAGACAGCCCGTTTGCAGAAGGCCCAGGTGGCGATCGAGATGGTCGGCCTGGTGGGGTATGAGAATTCCAAGCCGGCAAGCTTGAGCGGCGGAATGAAGCAGAGGGTGGGTTTGGCGAGAGCGCTGGCCACCGACCCTGGCATACTGTTCATGGACGAGGCCTTCAGCGCCTTGGACCCGCTGATACGCAGGGACATGCAGGACGAGCTTCTGAAGATCCAAGCTGAGTTGGGGAAGACCATTGTATTCGTCACTCACGATCTGGATGAAGCTTTGAAGCTCGGTGACCGCATCGCGCTCATGAAGGATGGAAAGATCGTGCAGATAGGCGATGCGGAGGACATCCTGCAGAGGCCTGCGGACGAATACGTCTCCCGATTCGTGGAGGACGTCGACCGTACCAAGATCCTTACCGCGGGCGTGTTCATGAAGAAGCCCCATGACGTGGTGTACATGACCCAAGGCCCAAGGACCGCCTTGAAGCTCATGGAGGAAAACGACAGCACCATGATTTTCGCCTTGGACAAGAAGAGGAGGCTCCAAGGGCTTGTCGAGGCCGATGATGCGCTGAGGGCGGTCAGGAACAGTATGAAATTGAATGAAGTGATGATCACGGACATTCCGACTGTATACACGGACACCCAGATGAGCGATGTCATCCAGCTCTTGGTCACCAACAACTTCCCCATACCCGTGGTCGATGATGACAACGTCCTATTGGGCGTGGTCAGGCCAGCGGCTGCCGTTGAGGCCCTGAACGTTGGAGGTGATTTCAATGGCTAGGGGCGTCGTCGGCGGCTATGCCGAGAGCGGTATAGACCTAGTGGAGAGGTATCTGTATTGGCTCTTGTCCGGTATAAGAAACATTTTGGACTGGGCGCTGAGCGGACTCTATAATTTCATGTCCGGTTTAGAGCCCATGCTATTCATCATATTGGCCATAGTGGTCTCCATACTCATCACGAAGAGGCTTATACTGCCTCTCCTGGTGGGGTTGGGCTTCTACTTCATCTATTGGATGGGTTACTGGTCAAGCGCGATAACAACGCTGAACATGGTGCTCATCGCCACTTTGGTCGCCATCCTGATAGCCGTTCCGCTTGGAATTTGGGCCGCAAAGAGCGAAAAAGCGAATCCGGTTGTCAAAGCGGCTATGGATTTCATGCAGACGATGCCCGCTTTCGTCTATCTGATACCGGCTGTGATATTCTTCGGCCTCGGCGTTGTGCCAGGCACAATCGCAACGGTGATCTTCGCTCTGCCTCCCACGGTGAGGCTGACGAACCTGGGAATCAGGCAGGTGCCTACGGAAATGAACGAAGTGGCTGATTGTTTCGGATCCAGCGGTTTCGCGAAGCTGACAAAGGTGCAGCTGCCGATAGCCATGCCATCAGTGATGGCCGGAATCAATCAGACCATAATGCTAGCACTCTCAATGGTGGTCATAGCCGCCATGATCGGCGGAGGGGGCCTGGGAGGCGACATCGTGAGGTCTTTGTCCCGCGTCGATGTCTCCCTTGGCTTCGAAGCCGGTCTGGCAGTTGTGATCATCGCCATGATCCTGGACAGGCTGTCACAGTCGTTCAGGGCAGAAGAATGAGCGCGTGACGCTCATAAAAAGGAGGAACAAAAAAATGGAAACAAAAACAATAGCAGTAGTTGCAATAGCACTGGTATTGGTCGGTGCGATCGTATTCACAGTCGCTGACGCGGAAGCTGAGGCGGATGTGGAGATCGGCATGGTCAATTGGGCTTGCGCCACTGCGTCCAGCAACGTATTGGCGCTGGTGTTGGAAGAGGAAGGCTACAATGTGGACCTAGTCGACACTGAGGCCGGCGTCATGTACACCGGTTTAGCTCAAGGTGATACGCATGTGACTACGACCGCCTGGATGCCCTACACCCATGGATCCTATTGGGATGTCTATGGGGACCGTCTCACTGAAGTGAATAAGAACATACCCGGCGGCGCAAAGCTCGGCCTGGTTGTCCCTTCCTATACAGCTGAGATGCTCAATTCCAACGGCAACGCCAGCATCGCTGACCTGAAGGCTAACGAGGATGAGTTTGATAAAAAGATCACAGGGATCGATGCGGGTGCAGGCATAATGGATGCCGCTGGCAAAGCCATTGACGACTACAACCTGGACGGTTGGGAACTCGTGGAAAGCTCTGACGCTGGTATGGTTCAATCCCTTGAGACCGCCGTGGCCAAAGAGGAGCACATAGTGGTGACCCTCTGGGACCCCCACTGGGTGTTCGCGGCCGTTGACGGCTTAGTGTACCTCGAGGACCCTGAGGAGAGCATGGGCGGCGATGAATACATCGCGACCATGGTCAACACGGAGTGGGCCAATGACGCTGCCAACGAGGACATCGTTGCCATCATCACTGCCTTCGAGTGGACCATGGATGATATAAACGAGGTCATGCTCTATCAGGATGAGCATGGTGTCGTCGAGGGTGCCCAGCTGTGGATCAATGAGAACAGAGAGAAGGTCGACGCCTGGTTAGGCAACTGATAGCCCCAAAAGGCAACAGACCGCTCTGTTGAGATCAAACCCTTTCTTTCGTTTAAAATGGGGCCTCGCCCCAATATTTTCTTCTCCATCGATAAAGCTGTCGCTGAGCGATACGCTTCAACGCTCCGCCGCCCCACCAGTCCCTGGCTAGCCTGGCAATGCCGTTTTCTTCTG
>PWGS01000199.1 GCA_003554505.1 Desulfonatronospira sp.
CCATGCCTGCCCCGTGAAACACCCAGCACTCACTTTCGGGTTCATCAAAAGCAATAAAATGGAAAAGTGAGTGCTGGGTCCCGCAGGGGTTTCACTGGGGCTCCATACTCAAACAGGCAATTCAATAACAAACCTGGTCCACTCACCAGGCCTGCTCTCGACACTGATTTCTCCCCCGTGCTCCCGGACAATGCCGTAGCTCACGGAAAGTCCCAGACCTGTTCCTTCTCCTGTGTGCTTGGTACTGAAGAAGGGGTCGAAAATCTTGTCCTGCATGTATTCCGGAATTCCCTGGCCATTATCCCAGAAAAACACCCTGGCCAGACTTTCCTGCTCAAAGTACCGGGTGCTTATGTGCATCTTACCCTCCCGGCCATCCATGGCCTGGCGGGCATTCATCAGCAGGTTCATGAATACCTGCTTGATCTTGTTGGTGTCCATCTCCATCTGAGGCAGATCCTGATCCAGATCCATCTCTATCTGCACCCCCTGTTTTTTGAACTGCTCCCCCACCATGCCCAGGACTTCTTCCAGAGTCTGGTTCAAAGAAGCGACATGCTTGCTGGTCTCTCCACTGCGGGCGAAATCCAGAAGATCGCTTACAATGCGCTTGCAGTTGCGGGCCTGCTTTTCGATGGTCACCAGATCCTGCTGTCCCTGGGGTGTCTCGGAAAACTGCCGCTTCAAAAGCTCCACGTAACAAAGAATAACTCCCAGGGGATTATTAATCTCATGGGCCACACCGGCCGCCAGCTGACCCATGGCCACCAGCTTTTCAGTCTGCTGAATCTTCTGCTCCATCTGCTTTTGATCAGTTACTTCCTTGACATAGCGGACCCCCCTTTCCACTTCTCCCGACTCATCCAGGACAGGATAGCAATGTACCTGGAAAATACCTTCCGGTGAAGGACAACGGGTCTCGTGAACCACCGGGACCCTGGTCTGCATCACTTCTTTCAGTCCACACTCCCGGCACGGTCTTTCCCCGCTGCCGTGGATCTCAAAACATCTCCTGCCGATGACCTCGTCCATTTCCACGTTATAAATTCTAGTATAGGCCCTGTTTACCATTCTGATGCGAAAATCGCTGTCCATGAGAATCACCTGGTCGGTTATGCCGTCAAAAACCGACTGCAGAAGCTCCTTGTTCTGCAGGAGCTTTTCCATATTCTGCAGGCTTTCCACGGCGATACCTATCTGTCTGCCTATAGAAGCCAGCAGGCTGTGCATCTCGCTGGTAAGTTCGTTTTCGTTCCCCCCGGAAAAAGTCATGACCCCGAGCACTCTGCCCCGGCAGCAAAGAGGAATACTGAGGCATCCGGAGTTTTTTCTGCAGTCGAAATAGCTGGCCTGACCAAATGCAGCCTGAATAATTGATTCTTCCAGGTTTCCTGGCTGATAGCTGCCCTCCCTGCTTCTGCCTTTTTGAAATGGCAGCCTGGTATCCAGCCCGGGTGCGTTTTCATGGTAATGCAGGACAAGCATATGCTGGTTCTCATCGTAAAGATAAATACCAGCACCACGGGCCGGGAATGTTTTCAGGGTCATATGCAGTACCTGGGGCAGGATCTCCGAAAGACCGACTGCCTCTGTTGTCAGCTCAGCCAGGACGTTGAGAGTCTGAAGCTCCTGGTTCCTGGCCCTGACCTGAGCCTGCAGACGTTCTTCTGAGTCCCTGAGGGCCCTGGTTCTCTCCTGAACCTTGACCTCCAGGTTCTGAGCGTACTGCCTCAGCTGCTCCCGGGTCCTGCGCAGGTGGTCCGCCATACTGGAGGCTGCTTCGGTCAGTTCTGCCATCTCATCCTTGGTATCTGAAGAACTTGGTTCGGGCAGAAAATGGTGCAGGCTTTTTTCCTCGACTTCATCCTTGAATATATTCAACACGCCCCGCAGATTGCTGACCACCACCCACCTGAAAAATACAGTCAGGGACAGAAAGAATATGAGCACCCCTGAAAACAGCATCATAAAGACTGTCATGGCCTTTTCCGCAGCCTCGGTCATTGCCGACTCCACCGGGATATTGACTGCGATTACCCCGGCAAGTTCCCCGTTTTCACGCCAGAACCCCCGCTCAGATCCATACTTGTCCACAAGGGCCTGCGGCGCATTTGAGGGTGAGCCGTGACAACGCAGGCAGTCCTGCTCAAAAACCACCGGCTGAAAACGGGAAAACAGGGGCTTGCCAGCCACATCCAGCACTCCTCGCCATTCTGTCTCACCAGGGTTTTGTTGAAAGTACTCGATCTTTTCTTTTTCAAGATCATTGGCCTCAAAGTCCGGATTCCTGGCGTCAATGGCTACCCTGCGGTATTCGAAACCCTCCTCCAGTGCAGGAGCGAAACGCTGCATTACCGCCCTGCCCACATAAGAGGTAGACATGGCCTCCGGTATAAAATGCCCTTCCTCCAACTCCATGTACATGACCGGACGAAGCTCCTGGCGAACATACTCACGGCTGGCATTTACAGCGGCCATTACCAGTTCAGACTTGTCAAAGGCCTGTTCCTGCATCTGTCTTTTTTCATAAAAATAAATGACCACAGCTCCCAGCAGACAGCTTATAAAAAGAATCAAGCCGATACCCACCAGAAACTTGGACTGAACACTTTTCGGAGTAAAGAACCAGCTTCTGGCTTTAGCTTCAGTATTATTCTGCATAGTTATTTCCTCTCCAGGGCTCCTGCGAGCCATTAGCAGGAGCACCTCCCATGAAATCCCTCTTAAAAGTAACTGCAATATTAGTTAAGTTATTTCAGAATGTTGCTGTCACACAAGTTCGTCATTTTATGAGTACAGCACGGCCTGCTCCCCTCCTTGGTTAAGGAGGGGTCGGGGGTGGTTCGTTCTAAAAGACCACTTCCTTATCCACTTACTTGCAGGTCTGGTCTGCTCTTCCGAAATTTGTGCCAGGCTGCTGATAAAAGCTAAAAACCAACTGAAATCACTTGCTAAGCAGCACTAACAGCGACAAATCAATATATAACACCTTTATGAGCAGGGTACAAGGCTTTGAGGCCAGCTGCTGCCAACCTGAGTTACCGCCTGTTTCTACCAAGAGGCACCTGCAGATACTTACCTGAACCCTGACGACACAAAAAATATGTATAACTCATCCTTAACCCCCTGCTATCAAAGAAAAAAACTGTAGAAAGCAATCTGCAGATCATTTGGACTACATCTTGCAGGCCGGTGGTGCAAAGCAACAGGCCTAATTCCTTTGCTCTTGCGGCAAAGGCTGCAAGTATTCAAAACCCCAAACCTTTCCATCAGCAATGGACAGATAATGCTCTGCGAATCGCAGGAAGGAGGTGAGAAAACAGGCCGGAAAGATTGATCATGGATTTTTATTAAACCAGCTCATTTTTATTTATCCAACATAAAACATTTAGGGAGGTTGTTAAAACATGAGTGATTTAAAGGAAAGAAAAGGCTGGAAATACGACTGGAGCGTAGCCTGGCGAA
>PWGS01000071.1 GCA_003554505.1 Desulfonatronospira sp.
TATCGAAAATACCGGGCAGCTTTTTACATGACTTTGCCTGCCGGATTTGATTCAGACTTCGACCCCGATCCCGATACCGATCCCGACCCCGATGATAAGCGTAAGCATAGACAGTTAAGTGGCCAGGGGTAAATTTTTCGCTTGGGTTGCGGGCACAGCCCGCCTTAGCTAAAAACTGCCTGTAAGGTTCCTATATTTTTATGAGTCACCCGGAAATACCCAGACCGGGCAAGCTTTTTCTGTCCATTTTGAGTTCCAGGTGGGAGCTCTTTCAAAAGGAGCTTCTTTGCACCCTGAGCCGGCTCTTCGGCCGTGTGGATTATGAAAGCCCGTTTATCCCTCTGACGGAAACCGACTATTACAACCGGGAGCTGGGAACGCCGGTTTTCAGGCGCATATACACCTTTCATCCCCTGGTGGAACTCAACAGGCTGCCGGAAATAAAACTGGCCACCAATAATCTGGAACAGGAATACCTGCGGGACAAGAATCGCCTTTTCAACCTGGACCCTGGACTCCTGACCCTGGAGCGGCTGGTTCTGGGCACCGGCAAGAACTTTACTCATCGCATCTACCTGGGTCAGGGCATCTGGGCTGATCTGACCCTGATTTTCGCCCGGGGGGACTGGGTGGATCTGCCCTGGACCTTTCCGGATTATGCCTCGGAAAAAATTAAAGCACATCTGCGTGAAATAAGGACCAATTACCGCAACCAATTAAAAAAGGGCTGTTAAGAAAATGACACACAGCATGACAGGCTATGGATCAGCCTCGCTGGAAAAAGCCCGGTGGAGCCTGAACTGGGAAATCAAAAGCGTCAACAGCCGCCACCTGGATATAAAGTGGAAGATTCCCCCTGCTCTTTTTCATATGCAGTCCAGGTGGGAAAAGACCCTCAGGCAATACGCCTCCAGGGGACGGGTGGAAATATACCTCGACATGCGCATCCTGGACCCTGATATGCTCGGCCTGGAACTTGACCAGGCTCAAGCCGGGGCCATGCTGGAAAGACTGAAGGACTTCGCTTCGCGCACCGGGCATGAATTCAGGCCGGATCTCAATGTGTTTCTTCGCATGCAGTCCATGTGGCAGGAAAAGCCCTCCAGTATGGACGAGGGCCTCCTGGCGGACCTGGAAACCTGCCTGACCGCCGCCCTGCAGGACTGGAACGCTTCCAGAAAAGCTGAAGGGATACAGCTTGCACAAGACCTGCAGGACCGTATCAGGAAAATGGATTCAAGCCTGCTGCAGCTCGAGGGTCTGGCAGCCGGCAACACCAGTCAGCGTTTTCAGGACCTGTGTACCAGGGTGGAAAAACTCCTTGCTGAAATGGACGTGGAGGCCGACGAAAACAGGCTTCTGCAGGAACTGGGCCTTATGGCTGACAGACTTGATGTGTCCGAGGAAATCACCAGGCTGAAGGCTCACCTGCATTCCATGCGTGAAGTCCTGGAAAAATCCGGCGAAATGGGCCGCAGACTGGACTTTTTTCTGCAGGAAACCTTCAGGGAGATAAACACCTGCGCCAACAAGTGCCAGAACACCGAAATGAGCAGAATAGCGGTGGACTTCAAAACCGAACTGGAAAAATGCCGGGAACAGGCCCAGAACCTGGAATAGTCACCCATGGACAGCAATATCTACAAGACCAGATACAAACTTCTGAACATAGGTTACGGCAACAGCGTCATCATTTCCAGGGTGGTGACCATTGTCAACCCGGGTTCATCCCCCATGCGCAGGCTCAGGGAGGATGCCAGGGAGCGCAACATGCTCATCGATGCCACCCAGGGCCGCAAGACCAGATCCATCCTGGTCATGGATTCCGGACACGTGATCCTCTCGGCCGTACAGCCCGAGACCATGGCCCAGCGGATAAAACAGCTGGAGGCCAGAGATGAATCCTGAGGGCATGCTCCTGGTCATAAGCGCCCCTTCCGGCGCGGGCAAAAGCACGCTGATCCGCATGCTTTGCCGGGATTTTCCCGGCTTCGGTTTTTCTGTTTCCTATACCACCAGGCCCCCCAGGGAAAAGGAAGTCCACGGCAAGGACTACTTCTTTGTATCCAGGGAGCAATTCCAGGGCCTGATGGAAAAAAATTTCTTCGCCGAATGGGCCGAGGTGCACGGCAACTTCTACGGCACCCCGGCGCAGCAGATCCTGGACAGCATCCGGGAAGGCCGGAGCCTGATCATGGACGTGGATGTCCAGGGAGCCAGGCAGATAAAAAACAGCCTGAAACGGGGAGTTTACATATTTGTCTTTCCTCCATCCCTGGAAGAACTCAGGCAAAGGCTTATGCAGCGCGGCAGCGACCCTGCCGGGGTAATAAAAAACCGTCTTCAGAACGCCGTCCTGGAAATACAAAAAAGCGATTTCTTTGATTACTGGCTGGTAAACGATGAGATAAATGCGTCCCATGCCCGGCTGAAGGCCATAGTTATGGCGGAAATGCTCAGGCCGTCTTTTAACCCGGATCTTATCCGGAAAATCACCTCCGGGGAGCGCCATGACTCATGAACCCAGGATCATTGTCGCCCTGGACGTAAGCAGCCGGGAGCAGGCCCTGGACCTGGCCCGCACCCTGAGGCCGGCCACCGACTGGGTCAAGATCGGCCTGGAGCTCTTCACCTCCTGCGGGCCCGGCATTGTGCAGGAAATAAAAGAGCTCGGGTACAATGTCTTCCTGGACCTGAAGCTCATGGATATCCCCAATACAGTCAAAAAATCCGTGAACAACTGCATGCGCATGGGCGGGGACATGCTCACCCTGCACCTGCTGGGCGGGGAAAAAATGATAACCGCCGCCCTGGAAGCCAGGGCCGGCAGAGATTTCAAGGCACACTCCAGTCCGGTTCTTCTGGGAGTGACCCTGCTCACCAGCCTGGAACGCCCGGATCTGCCCTGGCCGGAATCCAGAAGCCTTCATGAGGTGGTCATGGACCTGGCATCCAGGGCAAAGAGATGGGGGCTGGACGGAGTTGTCTGCTCCGGTGGCGAAGCTGCCGGGATCAAGGAAAATGCGCCGGAAAACTTCTGCCTGGTCACACCGGGGATAAGGTCCGGCGAGACCACGCAAGATCAGAAAAGAACGGTCACACCCTCCATGGCCGTGTCCTCCGGGGCCACACACCTGGTAATAGGCCGCCCGGTTACAGCATCCAGGGACCCTCTGGGCTCTCTGATGCACATCAGGCGTGAGCTCTCAGCAAACTTTTGAGGAGCGGCCCATGAAAGACAGAGAACGGGATATCCGCCACCCGGCAA
Organism: Desulfonatronospira sp.; assembly: GCA_003554505.1. GTDB lineage: Bacteria > Desulfobacterota > Desulfovibrionia > Desulfovibrionales > Desulfonatronovibrionaceae > Desulfonatronospira. The sequence continues at coordinate 3,269 of PWGS01000071.1, forward strand.
ATTCCATGCAGGAACTGGAACAAAGGCCTGCTGCCTGAAAAGGACCGCTGCGCATATGCAAAACACCTGGAACCCCCGCGTCAAATGGAAGCTCATGCAGGACACAGCTTCCCCTGCATACATTGCCGGACTGGCGGAAACCCTGGAAATCTCCCCTGCCCTCTGCAGCATTCTGCATCAAAGAGGCATGACCA
>PWGS01000275.1 GCA_003554505.1 Desulfonatronospira sp.
CTAAATCACGCTCGGCGTTACGGTTCAAAACCGTGTAGGCTCTGGACAGCTGTAGGTTGGGCAGGTTGTACTCCGGCGGGTTCAGCACTCCGAAGTTATCTGCTCCTATACGCTTGGTTCCGACACCGTTCTGGTCGTAATCAAAAACCGTGGCTATCTGAGTTATGAATATCGCGTTTATGAACTGCGCTCGGGTTCTGTATTCTATGTTAAGGATTTCAGATTCAGAGAGTATGACAGTAGGTATAGACTCCGAAGCAATTCTCTGTACGAAGAAATTGCGCGAGAATACAGAACCGAAGAAAGAACCGGAACCCGCAGCCATTTTTAGTAAGAAGTCTAAGGCTGACTCATTTTCAAAATTGACGTCATTTATTTTTTGAACTATGAAAGACACAGGCCGCTCTTCGCCCGCAAAAGAACCCCCAAATTCAGGGGTCGAAAAAGCGGCGTTCTGTTCCAACTCCAACTCGGTGTTCGAGGTTATTGACGCGACAACGCCTATGAGCTGGTTGCCGTCAGTTGATCTCAGCACATCGCCAGGCTCTACACTTTCTTCAAAACGGGTGCCCGGTGCAGCTCTGCGCACTATGCCTCCAGGTGACCGTATCTCTGGCCATCCGCTAAAACCTGGATCAGCCCCTAAAACAGTCGTGCTGTCGTCCTTAAAAGCAATAAGCCCCTGAGGTGAAAACGCCTCCGATTCATCAAACAAAGACTCTCCTACGAGCGCGTCGTAGGTTTTTAATACGGCGAAAAAACTAATCCCTGCTTCCGCGTCCTCTTTACGCGAAAAATATACACCATCGCACCGGAACTCTTCGGCGAAGTCAAGCCCCTCCGTTCCGTAAACCAACTCCATGGCTTTACTCACAAAGTCGAAAACGTGAACGCTGTCAAACGTCCGCAGATTACCGTCTTCGTCTCTTTGGTCGAAAAGAATCAAGTCGTCCGAGTCTATGGCGTCAAAAACATCTTTTACAGTGACGCCTTCATCCACGAACGGATCGAGGGTAAAGTCCACGACTTGTTTGTAGTCGTCAACGCCCACGTTACCGCTTGCCAGCCAAAATACAGACACCAAAGGCGCCTCGCCTGGCCGGGTTATGGTGAGGGTGGTCTTGAGCTTGTTGCGGTTGAAGCCGGTGTCCTTAGCGTTTATAGCGTTTACCAATACGCCGTGCATGTCGAAGCCCGCGCGGTCGAACTGCATGATGGTGCAGCTCAGTTGACTAAACTGGCTCTGCACGGACTCCATCTGCACCTCGTCAGAGGTTATGTCCAACTCTATTTCCAAATCTCCGACCGTGATTAAATCCACGTCGTGATCGGTAGCCACGTCTATTTCAATCTTAAAATGGCCGGATTGTAATTCTGCCTGAGCTGTAATCATAATCCTATGGTCATATATTCTGGTATTTCATTGAACCGTTCGACAGACTCAAATTGAAGGTTTACTACCTGCGTACCTACCGTCAGCTCTCGGGATATATCGTAGGCTGACGACGTTAGGTTACACCATATAAAACCACTTTTCCAAGACTCTTCTCCTGAAGCGTAAGGTATATCTCCGATAAGCAGGCCGGGGACTGTACCTATGCCCACAACCGTAGGCTGAGATCGCAGCAAAACAATTTGGTAGGAGTGGGTGGTGAGCCAGTTACTAATGGGTAAACCTTGTACGGACAGTCGGTTATTTGAAGCGTTGAAAGACGACACCAGCCGGTCTTGTCCCAGCGAGGTATTTCGGATGTAACAGTTCGTCACGGCGCCGTTTGCAGTAAATGGGTATAAACTGAGGCTGTAATTCGTTACGCCGGATATATCTAACGTCATGTCGCCCGCATCAATAGAGCCTATAGATATGTTGAAAGCGGTACGGTCTTTCTGGCTGGACAGTGAAGACAGTAGGGTTCGTATGCGTTCGTACTGCGTAGGACTGCCGCCGCGCAACGAAGCTGTGATACTAAGCCTCTGCCCTGATATGCCTGCGCGTTGGTAGCCACTCAGCGCCCTCGTAGCTGCGTCGTTCAGGAACTCTAACTGCGGGCTGTAGTTGATTGTCCACACGGGATAATTCTGCGGCGCCTCAATCGGACTGAATCCGTTGTTAGCTGGGAAGTTCCCGTTTACCCACCCTCGCACTAAAGAAATCTGTTTAACTTGTCTCATGTACCTGTCCTTACGTTTATGCCTCGTGAAGCGAGGTCTTTATTACCTTCGCGGACGCGCTGGGCTAAATTGCCATCGTCTATAACGGTCAGGTTGATGTCGACGTCGCCCTGCCCACTTCGGCCTCGTGAGCCCAAATCGGTGGCCAACGCCCGGTTCTCGTTCTCTCCGGTGTCTACGAGACTGAATCCTTCCGATATGCTGAAGTCAGGCCCTGAACTTACAGATTTATCACCTACGTTGGTGGATAGAATGTTTCTGACTGTTAGCGCTCCGGCGGCAGTCACCGCTGCGGCGGCGGCTATACCGACAGGCGAGGGTGGTGGGTTCTCCGCGAACGCCTTCTGCGCACCTCTGAACGTCTCCACAATAGTTTGGGCGACCTGCACAGCCTTGTTCTCGCCGAACATAAGCTCGGCGCTCGAGCTGAATGCTGAGGCTACCGCGTCGGCAAACATTTCGTTCTGCTGGCGTCTGAACTCAAATATACGCTGCTCGGCCTCGGCTGTGGCCTGCATCTGGCGTATGCGCTCTTCATCCTCCGCTATTTCTCTCGCCTTTGTTTCACTAAAATGTTGATCCATCAACTCGGATATGCGCTCGTTTTTGCGCTCTTCCTCGCCTATCGCAATGCGGGCTTTTTCTGCTTCCAGAGCAGCTGCGTGTTGATTGCGATTCTGCAACATGCGTATCTCGGCGTTTATAGCCAACTCCATGTCGCCCATTTCTATTTCAAAATCTGCCCGGCGCTGACGTGCTAAGAACTCGCGCTGCTGACGCTCTACGGTCGTACGGTCACGCAGTAAAGACATGCTTCGTGTGTGATGCTCGCGCTCCATATCGAATATGCGAGCCCGCTGGTCGGCCACGGCCTGTAACTGCTGCTCGTTAGACTCGAACATGTCGTCTCGCTCGACCATAATGCGCAGGCGCTCACGCTCGTTGCTCATTTCACGAGCCATTAAGTCTTCTTCGGATTTCTGCGCTTGCGTCAGGCGGTCAAGCCGTTCCTCGTAGGCTACTGTTAAATCTCGGGCGAACTCACGAGCTGCGCTGAGGTCGCGGTTTACACGGGCGCGTTCTACGCCCAGGTCGCGCTCGCGCTGTACGACTCTGTTGAGGGCGCGTTCGAGCTCTACGTTTGCCGCTACGTTCGCCCGTGCTTCCTCAAGTAATTCTCTGAAGCTCACCGCCAGACGACCCAGCGAAATATTCCTTACGCGGTCTAAGCCGCGTTCCAGCACATCCGGTAGGTCGGCGATACCTGTGAG
>PWGS01000241.1 GCA_003554505.1 Desulfonatronospira sp.
AGCCTTCCCCATCCAACCGGTGAACCTCTCTTTAATAACCGGCCCTCAACAGAAAAGCTAAATGAAATAATGTCCTCATTTGCCTGATTGGAGGGCTTATGCAGGTAACAGAAGGCAGAAAAACCGGTTTGGAGAAGATTTCAGGGCACTGATATGTCCGGGCACGGTTCCTCGCTTTTTTTCTGAATTTGATGGTTTTATTTTTGTGGTATGGATTTAAACTGGGCCTTAAATCAAGCAGGAGGTTAAAAATGAAAAGGAGAGTATCGGCTGCTATTGTTTTTTTGTTTTTCTGTATGGCCATGCTTCTGGCATCCCATGCCTGGGCGGGAATGGACAACTTCCCGGAGGAAAACATTCAGGTTCCGGAAGAGGCTGTATATCAGGATTATCTGGGGATTTCGGACAATGAGAACTTTGTAATCGGGGATGTACAGGCTGATCTGGTCCTGGTGCAGCTTTTCAGCATGTACTGTCCCATCTGCCAGCGGGAGGCCCCTACCGTAAACGACCTCTATGATATGATCCATGAACAGGGGCTGGAAGAGTCCATCAAGATTTTTGGGATCGCGCCGGGCAATTCCAGCTTCGAGGTCAGCGTTTACAGGGATCGCTATGAAGTAGAGTTTCCCTTGATTCCGGACCCGGACTATGTATGGCACAAACATCTGGGTGAGGTGGGAACACCTACTTATTATGTGGTGGATCCCGGCAACAACCGGATCCTGCATTCCCATACCGGACCTTTCCGCGATGGGGTTGAAGCGTACCTGGAAGAAGTAAAGGCTCATCTATGAGGAGGTGACATGATATGAAAGGCATCAAGACAATTATTTTGTTTCTGGCTTTGTTTCTGGCTTCTCCGGGCCTTTCCCCGGCTGACGAAGGCTCCATTTATGATCCCGGGGAATTAAAACCCATTGACAGTGAGATAAAAGTGGAAGAAGGAGACGAGGCCATTGATTTCACCCTGCCTGCTGTGGATGGAGAGGAAATTACTCTGTCCCAGTACAGGGGGGAAAAGAATGTAATGCTTTCCTTTGTTCCCGCCGCCTGGACCCCGGTTTGCTCGGACCAGTGGCCGGGATACAATATCGCCAGGCATTTTTTTGATGACAACGACACCATCATTCTGGGCATTACCACTGATAATGTACCTTCTCAGTACTCCTGGATAAAAGCCATGGGAGGGCTGTGGTTCCCGGTGCTTTCAGATTTCTGGCCCCACGGGGAAGTGGCTGAAAAATACGGCATTCTGCGGGGAGACGGTACTGCAGAGCGGGCCACAATTATTGTGGACAAGGAAGGTATCATAAGACTAGCACACGTTGAGGACATCAACAGGAGGCCTCCGCTGGAGATGCTGGTTGAAGCCCTGGAAAAACTGCCCTGAAAAATGCAAATGACAAAGAATGCTCATAACCTGTGGAAACTACTGAACTGACAGTTCCGGGTGCCGGCCGGGGGGGCTTGCCTTCAAGCCCCCCCGGTTTTAAAAGGCCTTCCAGATTCTCCGGGTACAGTCTGAAGCGTTTTTTCCGCTTCTGGTATCTAAAGCTGATCCGCATCAGGGAAAGCCCGCATAACGTGGCCATGGGGCTTTCCTTGGGAGTATTCGTAGGCTGTTTGCCCATCATCCCCCTGCAGACCGTTACCGCCCTGCTCCTGGCCTTTTTCTTCAAATGCAGCAAAATCGCCGCTGCAGCCGGAACCTGGATTACCAACCCCCTGTATGCCCCGTTCGTGTACTACGGAATGTATCTCCTGGGCAGGGCTGTCATCCCCGTGGGAAAAAAAGAATTCGAGCCCGAGGACCTGACCTTTGTAAATATCGTCAACCTGGGGTGGGACTTCTTTTTGCTCATGCTTGCAGGCGGAGTGATAGTCGGACTCGCCCTGGCCTTTTTGACCTATCTGGTCAGTGTACGCTTGGTTTTTCTGTATCGGAGAAAAAGATCCCTGCGCTTGCAGCTTAAAAGGTTGAGGAAAAAATGATTCATGCCCCGGCCAAAAAAAGCCTGGGTCAGAATTTTCTCCTGGACATGAACATTGCACGCAAGATCGTGGATGCCCTGGAGCCGGGACACCAGGACCGGGTTCTAGAGATAGGTCCGGGAAAAGGGGTGTTGACCACTCTTCTGGCCCACAAGGCACAATGGGTTCTGGCTGTTGAAAAGGACTCTTTCCTGGCTTTTGATCTTGACCGGCATCCTGGAGTTCAGGCAGTCAACATGGATGCCCTGCAGCTTGACTGGTCCAGGCTTAACCGCTGGCCCGGGCTGAAAATTATTGGAAATCTGCCTTACAATATTGCCCAGGTTCTGCTCTGGGACCTGACTGCAGGATGCAGAACCTTTGACAGGGCAGTGGTCATGGTGCAGAAGGAAGTTGCGCACAGGATTACAGCAGCGCCAGGTGGCAAGGAATATGGGGCTCTTTCCGTCTGGCTGCAGTCATTTACAGCCCCCCGGGTGCTCTTCAAAGTATCTCCGGCAGTTTTTCGCCCCCGGCCCAGGGTGGATTCCGCGGTGTTAGAGCTTCGCCCTCTGCCTGCGGACAAATTTTTTTTTGCTCCGGAGTACCTGGCCAGAGTTATCAGGATCATGTTCCAAAACCGGCGCAAACAACTGGGCAATATTCTTAAAACATATTGGAATGACAGGAAGAAAATTGCCCTGGAGCATTGCAGCCTGGATCCCAGGACAAGGCCCGAAGAGCTGAGCCCAGAGGAATTTCAGGGCTTATCCAGGTATCTATTTCCTGAATAAACTGGCCTGAGGCCAAATTTTGTCTTGACTTGAAGCTGATTTTTTTGTTTCACAAACTTGGCTTGCTTGCATTCATGGTCCATGAAGTGTAAAGGGTTTGTCAAAAGCACTATCTGCAGGTTTCCAGTGTGCAGTTTACAGTACCCACGGGATAACATTTGATTGTTAAGTTTGTTAGTTTGTTTTTTTTATGGTTAAACTTTTGAAGGAGGAAGTAACTGATGACAAAAGCCGACTTGGTATCCAAAATGGCGGAAAAGGCCAGCCTGACCAAGGCAGATTCCGAAAAAGCCCTGAATGCTTTTCTGGACTCTGTTCAGGACACGCTTGTCAAGGAAGGCAAACTGACCCTCACCGGGTTTGGGACCTTTGCCGTGGAGGAGCGCAAATCACGTAACGGCCGCAATCCCCGTACCGGCGAAGAGATCAAGATTCCCGCCTGCAAGGTGGTCAAGTTCAGACCCGGCAAAATTCTCAAGGACGCAGTCAAATAAAATTTCCGACACTTTGGTGACCGCATGCTTTCTTCCCTGATCCAGGCATTTATTGTACGCAGGGAACGTGCAGGGATTCTTTGCTGCAGTTGGTTTATCGGTCTTCAATGGTGAATGGAGTTGACATGAATTATTCCTGGATTATAAAAACTTATCAGGTTTCGTTGAGCAGCAAAGCG
>PWGS01000088.1 GCA_003554505.1 Desulfonatronospira sp.
CGGGATCCACCAGGGCCATGTCCCAGACCTCGCAGAACTTGCAGGAGAGGTTGCACCCGGCGGTGGAGATGGACAGGGCCCTGGTCCCGGGCAGGACGTGAAAAAATGGTTTGCGCTCCACCGGGTCCTCCTGGATAAGGGCCGGGTTGGAATGGGCCAGGGTATAGCCCTTGCCGTCGCGGTTCTCTCTTACCCGGCAAAGAGACCTTTCCCCGGGTTTGAGCCGGCATCCATTGGGGCAAAGCGCGCACTCTATTTTGGCGTTCTCCACACTGCTGAACCAGGCAGCCTCCCTGGGGCTGGTAAAGCCCATCCGGGCTGTCCGGGGCTGATCAGCCTCGGGTGGGGCTGTCTGGGCCATGACTTTGGAAGAAGCCGCGGCAAGGCCTGCAGCGCAGAGCGAACATGCCCCCAGGGCGCTTTTAATGAATTTATTACGGCTGATTTTTAACTTGCTTTGTGTATTTTTCATAAGACCTCCCTGCAGCCAGAAGGACTGCAAAGGCTGTAAGGTTGGCCAGGGCCGCCAGTATGCAGCAGGCCACAATTCCAAATAAAGGGGCCACTAGCGCACTGGCCAGGGCTGCTCCCAGGCAGGCCCCCAAAAGTTCGGCCCCGTATATTTTTCCGGTGGAGTGCTCTGCGCGGCGACTCAGGGTCATGCTGCAAGCGGCTGCCAGGGGGAAATTGACCCCGTTTATTATCCCTGCGGAAAAGGTTAGCCCTGAAAACAGGACAAATACCACGGCAGGGGACTGAATATCCGATGCAAGGGGCAAAACAACACCTATCAGGGCAGCCAGAGACCCCATAACCACCTGGACCAGCATCAAGGTACGCAGGCTGGATTTTTTGTGCACCATACGCTGGGTGCCGTACGCACCCAGGGCCAGCCCAAGCATGAACATTCCCACTATCAGGCCGATTAATTCGTATACAAAACCATAAATGTTCTGAAAGGCAAACAGCAGGGCCACTTGTAGAACCATTGTGCAAAGGCCTGTACTGAAAGCCGTTTTAGTGACCGCAAATGAAATATCCATGGGCCTGCCCAGGCGGGAACCGGGCAGACGCATGGCCAGAACCCAGATGACAGGTGCGGCCATCAGGGGCAGTATCCACCATTTCTGCACCTGCAAAAGCTTCTGGAGATAGTTTCCGGAGTCTTTCCTGGTCAGTTCATTCCAGTGCATCAGGGTGTAGTAATAGGCTATGGGCCTGAAGTCGGAGTTCACAAAATAATGTTCCTGGAACGGAGTCAGCTCCTTTTGCTCTTTAACCTGCTGCAGAACTGGACCAGGTGATATGGGCACTGCAGGCGGACCCTGCAGATGGGCTTGCGGGCTTCTTCCGTGGTGGCGCACAACCCAGTTCACCCTTCTAAGCTGCGACTCTTCCAGTAGAACCTGGTAATGCACCCCGGAAAAGCCATCCGCCTGGATGTCTCTTTCTTGATAACGCTTCTGCAGCACTGCCGGGTCCACAGAAATCTGTTCCGGGTCATCAGATGCAAAATAAAACATAAACCTGTCTCCGGCAACAAGTACCCGGGAAAATACATCATCCAGGGTGTGAAAAAGGGCCGTGTTGCGGTTGGCTATGGCGGTGCCGCGCAGGTCCGGTGTGGATGAGGCCCCGGTTACCAGGACTCCCCCGGGATTTAATATGTCATGTGCTTCCTGGAAGAACTGCCGGGTATAAAACCTGTTCAGGGCTGCGGTGGTGGGGTCGGGAGTGTCTACGATAATCAGGTCGTAATTTTGCCGGGCCCTTTTTACAAACAGCCTGGCATCGGTATGCATAAGATTGACCGTGGAAGACTCCAGGACATCCAGGGTGTCGGGGTGTACGTATGGCCTGGCGGTTTGAATGAGCTCCTGGTCCAGTTCGATATAGTCCACCTCGTGCACCGGGTGTTTCAGGATCTCGGCCAGAGTGCCCCTGAGCCCGCCGCCTATGAGCAGAACACGCCGGGGGTCCTGGTGCTGGACCATGGCCAGGTGGGCAAAGCTGACTGCTTCCTGTCCTTCCAGGCCGGGTACAAGGGTCTCGGGTCCGGCAGTACTGAAGACCAGGTGTCCGCTCTGGAAAAAGCTGTACTGGTCATGGCGCTTGAGGACAGCAATGTTGCCGTGCCGGGACTCGGTGGTGCGCACCAGTTCATGCTGGGGGGCGCTGTGGCTCCACTGCAGGCGGTGGGCCCACTGGTCAAGGTGTTCCAGGGAGAAAAAAAGAGGGGTGACCAGGACAAGAAGTAAAAAAGCCGTTGCCCGGAGGCCGATCCTGGACCAGGCATGGGCAGGCACCATGAGCAGTACAGCCGCGAGCATAAAACCTGTAATCAGCAGCGAGGACTGGAAGGGATTCAACAGATGCACCAGGACAAAGGTAAACAGAATGCCTCCCAGCATGTTGCCCACTGCTTCTCCCACGTAGGTCCTGTCTGCGCCGGTGGTGTCCAGGAGCAGGTCTTTTTCGCGCCATATCCTGGACAAAAGTACGAATTGCGCCCCCAGTAGAAGACAGACCGGGGCGGTGAGGACAAAGCAGGAGATGAGCATTTCGGGCAGGGTCAGGTATGCCCCGGGCAGGACATCAAAGAAGCCGCGCAGGCTTCTGATGATCAGGATGGTCAGGGGCAGCAGAAGAAGCACTGCTGCTGCAGTGGTTTTCAGGAGAAGCACCGGACGGCCCCAGCGGTCCACCACCCGGGCTCCCAGGCGGCTGCCCAGTCCCACCCAGGCCAGCCAGGCGGACAAAATAATTCCGATGGACAGCTCGTTGCCGTGAAAGACCATCAAGAGTTCCCGCAGAAGAAGAACCTGGCCGATCTGGGAGATCACCCCCAGCATAAGTACGGATATGAGCTGGTACGGAGTGCGGTGTTGCATGCCTGTCTGTACGTCTGGATTTTTTTCTGACCGGACACTATTTCTACAGCGATACTTTGTGAGCAATATTGCCCCAGGTGGCCTTTGACTGCAACACGGATTTTATGATGGACAGAGCTTGTGTCTGTCCAGGGAAGTTTACAGATGCAGTGATTTTTTGGTTGCCGGCCCCTTGTGCTTTCAGGGGCCGGCAGGCAGGAGGTTGGAGGAGGTCGAAGGCAACAAGGAGGTTGGTTGCCATCAGGAGAAAATTGGGAACTTAAAAAACCACATACCGGTCGCACTCGCCGACCATTTCAGCGTTGCGGGCCTGGGTGGCGAAGTCCCTGAAGCTTACTCCGGGAACTTCTCCGGAAAGCTCGTTGGCCCGAAAGCTTACGTCACAGACGGATATGCGGGTGGCCTTGCCCACCAGTTTCGCAAAATCCGGGTCCTGGGTCAGCATAACGCTTTTTCCGGAGAAAAAAAGCTGTGTTTCCAGGCCTTTCTTATATGCGGCCTCCACCAGGTTTATTACCTGGTCCAGGTAC
>PWGS01000104.1 GCA_003554505.1 Desulfonatronospira sp.
ACAGCTCCCGGACATTTTTACAGATGCGGTAATCCATGAGCGGTACCTGCCCGCTCAACATCTGCAGCTGATAAAGCTTGTTGTTCCAGATGGAGGAAATACTCCCCTCCGGGCCAAGAAGCACGGTTCCGGGCATCTGACAGAGTTCCAGCTGAGGCAGTGATTCATAAACATGAATGTAAAGTCTGCCCTGCCTGGCGATGAGCATTTCCGCCAGCCTTCGCACTGCGGCAGAGCGGGACACCTCGCCTGCAAACTCTTTAGCCCCCATGCGGCAGCTGTATTTCCTGCTGGTCTGATTATATAGATTTTTGGCCAGGGGATTAATAACCATTATATTCCTGTGGGGGTAGGACTCCATTATATCCGGGACAATGGAAATGCACTCGAATGTACCTCCATGTATCTTGTTCAGAGTCTCGGAAACAAACTGGTTGAGACAGTCAGCCTTGATCTCGCCTACATAAAAAAAATACTGGACATCCTCTTTCAGCTGCAAATCAGAAAAAAGGACATCCTCCTGGTCTGAAAACATGCGTTTTTCCACCTGACTTTTTACAATTTGATAAAAAAACCAAAGACTGTCTTACAAATATGTAAACCTGACACTTTCTTACTCGTCTTATCCCGGCAAAAAACCGGTATCAATGCCCTTATTACCCTGGAAAGGGCCTGGAAAGGGGAAGATTTCGGGATACAAAAACGGGTATTCATGAAGCATTCTTGCAAAAAAACTTCAAAACTATTTGACACAAAACCCTGTTATGCTAAAATTTTAATTTGCATAGCGATCATAAAAACCTTGCCTGCCGGCCCTTTCTTTCAATGCAGTCAGCTCCGGCTGAAACCTTTACCCTGGACTCAAGCCCTCGAGTGCCGGCCGGCAAAGAGCAGCCTTATGAGTTTATGCATCTTTCAAGCCAGTTTTAAATGGAGGAAATATGCACACACCGCAGTACATAAACGACATAAATAAAGTCCCGGGTCTCACCGGCCGGGACCTGGAGCAGCTTGCACCGGTAATGGACACCTTTGAATTCAGGTCCAACGAGTACTATCTGTCCCTGGTGGACTGGGACGACCCGGATGATCCCATCCGCAGGATCATCATACCTTCTGTGCAGGAACTGGACCAGTGGGGGCGTCTGGATGCCTCCAACGAGCAGAGTTATTCAGTCCTGCCCGGGCTTCAGCACAAGTATGTCAGCACGGCCGTATTCCTGGCCAGTGATGCCTGCGGCGGATTCTGCAGATATTGCTTCCGCAAGAGGCTTTTCATCCATCCAGAGCATCGGGAGGTTCTCACAGACCTGGACGCCGCCTGCGATTACGTGCGCAATCATCCCGAAATAAACAATGTCCTCATAACCGGCGGCGACGGGCTCATGCTTTCCACCTCAAGGCTGGAGAAAATCATTTCCAGGCTGCGCGGGATTGAGCACGTAAAAATCATCCGCATAGGCACCAAGATCTTGTCCTATAATCCATACCGGGTCCTCAACGACCAGGAACTGCTGGAAATGGTCAGAAAATACAGCCTGCCGGATAAAAGGATCTATTTCATGACCCACTACACCCACCCCAGGGAAATGACCGAAGTCAGCCTGGAGGCATGCGACAGGCTCATCAAGGCCGGCGGCATACTCTGCAACCAGACCCCGATGCTCAGAGGCGTCAACGATGACCCGGAGGTTCTGGGGGAACTTTTCAACAGGCTGTCCTACATGGGGGTTGCCCCTTACTACATCTTTATCTGCAGACCCACGGTGGGCAACAAGCCTTATGCCGTTCCCGTGGAAGAAGCATTCAATGTTTACCAGAATGCCAGGAGCATGTGCTCCGGTCTGGGAAAACGGGCCAAACTGACCATGTCCCATGCCTCGGGCAAGATAGAGGCGCTGGCCATGACCGATGAAAACATCATTTTCCGCTATCACCGGGCGGCCGACCCGGACGAAAGCGGTAAAGTGCACATATGCACGCGCAATCCCCGGGCCTACTGGTTCGACGACTACAAGGAGATCGTAGAGACATACGAGCAGCAGGAAAGCTGAAACGAAAAATTTACCCCTGGCCACTTAACTGTCTATGCTTACGCTTATCATCGGGGTCGGGATCGGTATCGGGATCGGGGTCGAAGTCAGAATCAAATCCGGTGGGCAAAGTCATGTAAAAAGCTGCCCAATACTTTCGATACCGATTCCGATACCGACCCCGACCCCGACAAAGGCAGTAGCATGAAAAAAAACAAAAAAACGGAAAATTCCAGCGCCATAGCACATATTTTTTGTTTTTTATGGCAGAGTTTCAAGAGTAAATCACTAAGACCCAATCTCAAAACGCCATCTGCAATATAGTTCAGGGGGATGCTCATCAGGAGGAGCAAAAAGACAGTGTACCCTGATGCGGGGATCTACTTCCCCGGCAAAGGCTGCAAACTCCCGCAGGTGCATCTCCTTGCAGCTGTACTCACCAAGCCCGTGCTTTTTGCGTCCCTCCTGGGCCGGGCATACAGGCACGCTTAATATCATCTCCTTGTCCCCGGACTGAACATCATAGTCCAGCATCAGCCCCCAGGAAAAATATTTAAGGGCCTGCAGCAGACCCTGCAGGCCCTTTTCCTGTATGGCGAAGCGCCTGAGTATATCCCTGGCCGCCAGCCGGCCCACCTGCTCCCAGACCAGAGCGTTGACCTCTTCCGCCCCTGCCAGTCCCATACGCTTTTCAATATTAATGAACCAGAAGGCATCCGCAACCCTCAGCTGCCAAAGCAGGCTTCCGGCCAGCTTCCTCAGTTCCTCCCTGTCCATCATATCCAGGTCTTTTTCCGGCATTTCCGCCTCCCTGCCCTGATTTTTGCTTTCCATATGCTTTACATGCTGTTAAAGTAAACAGGATATTTACGGGATATATTTCCTTCCCCATCAAGAATACCCTTGCGGCCCGGGTTCAAACTTAGCTGCAACAAACACAAAGGACAATACATATATGGAAGAACTGGCAAAATTCAAAAATCTGCCCATAGACTGGGATGTGGAGCCTGCAGACGCAGTGGCCTTGCACCTGGAATGGGGCAATACCGGATATTCGGGCAAACACCATGACTCGGACTCGGAAACATACTTTTTCTGTATAGATTCCTGGCAGGAGCCCTATATTTTGCGTCTGCAGAAAATGACCAAGGACGGGTCCGAGACTTTGTATGAAATGGAACTGCCCAGGGAATTCTGGGACTGCTGCAGGGCCAGGGGAGTGCACGGCCTCCCTCCGGAAGTCAAGGAGTGGATGCAGAAGTGGTTTTAGCTCCTTCCGGGGCAACTATCCACCACCAGCTTAGTTTCCATCCGGAAAGTCTTTCTTTCCGGATGTTGAAACTATTGGTTTTCTTTACGGAAACGAGGAGTTTTTTCTTTTG
>PWGS01000056.1 GCA_003554505.1 Desulfonatronospira sp.
CAACTGTTGAATTCAAGGGCAAAACATTTGAAGTAGATGAAGACGGCTTCCTGCAGAAATTCGAGGACTGGTCCCCTGAATGGGTAGATTATGTAAAGGAAAGCGAAGGCATCAAGGAACTCACCGACGAGCACCAGAAGGTAATCGACTTTTTGCAGGACTACTACAAAAAGAACGGGATTGCGCCCATGGTTCGTATTCTTTCCAAGGTTACCGGCTTCAAGCTCAAGCACATTTACGAACTTTTCCCCTCCGGACCCGGAAAGGGAGCCTGTAAGATGGCCGGTCTGCCCAAACCCACCGGCTGTGTCTAAAAGAAAACTGCACATCGTCTCTAAAAAAGCGGCTCCAGATGGGGCCGCTTTTTTTATTTACTTGATACGCTCACCACTCACTGCCGCCCTGTCATTTTTCTGGGAACCGGGAGCTGCTGTGTAAGCCGGGATTTATTATACATATACTAATATCCCGGAAAAGTTATCGAATTGAGGCAGGATTCCAGCTTTTTCTTTACCCTGGCCGCTTCTTCCATCCTGCCCCTTTTCTGGCATCCGGCAATATAAACCCGGGACTTCTCCTGCAGTGCCTGCATTACAAGAACCTTTTTATCCAAAGCGATATCCTTTTTCTCCAATATGTTGAGCAGGGCCTGGATACGCCACAGGTCCAGCCCGATAATGCTCCTGGAAAGCTGATCTGTACGCCCGCCCTGCTTCACGGTGAGCCCCCTGGGCACAAGCCCCACCGGACAGTGCAGTGAAACCCGCAGCCACAGCTCGTAGTCTTCGCATGCCGGCAGAGACTCGTTGAATAAAAAACCCTGCCGCACAAGATCTGCATGCATCATGACGCAGGACGGGCTCACCAGGCACAGCACCAGGCTTCTTGCAAAAATCCAGCCGGCAAATTTTTGATGCCTGGCTCCTGGATTGACCCTTTTGCCCTTGCGGATCCATGCCTCCTGGGTCTGCGAGATGCAGAATCCTGACTGCTGCATAAAGGCAAGCTGCAGTTCCAGCTTTTTCTCCAGCCAGTAATCATCAGAGTCCAGAAAGGCCACGTACCGGCCCCTGGCCAGGTTCAGCCCCAGGTTACGGGCGGAAGCCACCCCTTTGTTTTCTTGATAAACAGCTCTTAATCTCTTATCTTCAAAGCCGGCCAGTACTTCACGGGTACTGTCGGTGGACCCGTCATCAACCACGATTAGCTCCAGGTCCTCAAAAGTCTGTGTCAGAACCGAGCGTACCGCACATCCGACATGTCCGGCCCTGTTGTATGTGGGGATAATCACCGATATCAGCATCAAAATCACATGGGAGAGGTTTAAAGGCCACATACCTGTGGCGGTTGAGTAAAATCATGCACAGCAACAATCACCGCGCATACCGAAGCTATTGTTCTCCCGGCCCCGGAGAAACATCCTACCAGGTGGTCCTGGAGCAAAGCGATCTGTATATCACCAGTGCAACGGACCTGAGCACCTTGGCCCTGGACCGCCTCCAGCAGGTGCGGGGACAGGTCCTTGCCTATACTCAGGTCAACCCGGATTTTCTCCCCTCTTTATACCCGGTCCCGGACGACCCCCGGGCTCCGGACATAGTCCGGAAAATGGTCAGGGCAGGAGAGCTTTTCCAGGTGGGGCCCATGGCAGCCGTGGCCGGAGCCATCGCCCAGGACATTGCAGGCTGTCTGGCTGCCCGGTCACCGGAAGTCATAGTAGAAAACGGCGGAGACATCTACATCTATTCCCGGCGCAGCCGGACCATAGGCCTGCTGCCCCACCCGGACCAGGACATGTCCCTGGGTATGGTCATCACCAGTAACGGCTTTCCTTGCGCGGTATGCTCCTCTTCGGCCACTGTAGGACATTCCCTCAGCCTGGGGCATGGAGATCTGGTTGCAGTCAAGGCGCAGAGCGGAGCCGTGGCTGACGCCGCAGCCACGGCCTTTTGCAATCTCATCAGGGACAAAAAGAGTCTCTCCGGGCTGCGCAGAAAGGCTGACGGATTAATGGGCAGGGAGATAAGCGGGCTGCTGGCCCAGAAAGGGGAAGATATGGTGGTCATGGGAGATATGGAGCTTGTTGCTTTATAGTTCAGGCGGGCACGGCACGGCAGGCTGCGTCTTTTAGCTGGCGTCCCAGGGGAGGGTCGGTATTGACCTCTTTTTCCACATTGGCCACTCCTTTTAGCACCGTGGAATGCCTGCGGTTGAAGCGCCGCCCTATTTCCTTAAGAGAATGCCCGGTATATTTGCGGGCCAGGTAGAAGGCCAGATTTCTGGCCAGGACATGCGGTTTCTTGCGGCTCTTGGAGCAGATCTTTTCCCGGGGCAGGTCAAACACCCGGCAGACGGACTGGATGATCTCTTCAAGATCCAGGCTCTGCTCCTTGAGATCATAGTTTTTGAGCACTTCCAGAGCCATGTCCATGGTGATGCGCTCCTTGAGCATCCTGGCCTTGAATACCAGGTTGCTCAGGCAGCTCTCAAGCTGGCGGATATCAGTCTGGATGCGTTCAGCCAGGAGATGGGACACCTCCCGGGGCAGGCTGACCTGCAGGCTGGAGGCCTTTTGACGCAGTATCTCCTGCCTGGTACCCAGGTCGGGCTTGTCAATGACCGCCATGAACCCCCGGCACAGCCTGGAAACCAGGTTGGAGGCCAGATCATTTAACTCCTTGGGCAGAAAGGAACTGCTGAGGACCACTTTTTTGCCCTGGCTCTGCAGGGAATTTATGGTGGACAGAAATTCGGTCTGGATTTTTTCCTTGCCCTGGAAGAAGTGTATGTCTTCCAGCATGAGGATGTCGATCTGATCCCGGTATCTGGCCTTGAACCGCTCAACCTGTCTGGATTTTATGGCCTGGATCAGCTGGCATGCAAACTCTTCTGCCGTGAGGTAGGCGATGCCCGGCTTATGCCTGTTGCTTCCGCTGGCCAGGTTGTTGCCCATGGACTGCACCAGATGTGTCTTGCCCAGTCCGGTGGAAGAACACAGGAAAAGCTGGTCCGATGAGACCTGCTCCCGGCAGAAACTCCTGGAGGCCACAAAGGCCAGTTCGTTGCAAGGACCCACCACGAAATCATGGAAACTGTACTTGAACCTGGAAACCACCTGAATATTGCTTTGAACGGGCAGATGCCTCCAGGTCTCTTTGCCCCCTGCCTGCTCCCAGGACCCCAGAGGGGTGCCTGCACCATCGGTACGGTCCGCTGTGATTTCAAGCCCGGGAGTGACTCCCAGCACATCCTGCCCGGCTTCCAGGATCATGCTCTGGAGACGTTCCCGGACCCAGGAAGCCACGAATTCATTGGGAGCCTGCAGCTTCAGGACTTTCTCATCCGGGTCGAAGCATCCCTGCAATGGCTTGATCCAGAGCTGAAACACACCGATTTTCAAGGATTTTTCAAG
>PWGS01000095.1 GCA_003554505.1 Desulfonatronospira sp.
ACCAGGCTGGAAAAGGATATGGCCTCAGCCCTGCAGGACAGTGAGTGACCCATGAGGAAGGCCGCCAAGAAGACCAGGCCCAGACTTTGCAGTAGTGCAGCGCCACTCTCTCTTCATCTGTCATCCGTCATCTGTCCTCTGATCCGCTCCGTCAGCTGTCCATCATCTTTTTGACAATATTTCTGCCCACCAGCCAGAATACGAAGAGGATGGCCGCGCCTAGACATAAGGCCGCGTATACACCGAGCAGTTTGTTTATAGCCTCGGCGTGCATCCAGAAAAAATAAAAGGCATAGCCTACAAATACATTCCAGACAAATGTGCCCATGAAAGTGTAGACCAGAAAACGCCTGAAGGGCATGCGGATGATTCCGGGAGGGACTGACACCAGGCTTCTTATGGTGGGGGCCATGCGACCGAAAAAAACCACCCAGTGTCCCTTTCTTTCAAAAAAATTAAATACCTGTTCCAGATCGTCAACTTTAATCAGGTAATACCGCTGCGCTCGTTGAGCCAGATAAAATAGTCCCTCCCGGCCCAGGAGCATGGACAGAAAATATATGCACACTGAACCGATGCTTCCCCCGATGCTCACCACTAATATGATCAAGAATACAGTCAGCAGCGGCTGATCCGCCATGGCCGCGGTAACAAAAAGCACAGCTTCCGGAGCCAGAAGCAGGCTGGATAAGAATATAAGCCAGTAGTTCTGGCCAAAGGCGGCTATGGCTTCTTCCATATTTGCAAAACCCTAAATGGACAGATCCAGCAGACCGGTGAGAACGGCCGCAGCCAGGAGCCAGACATAAAAGGAAAACACCTTGAGCCTGGCCCGGTAAAGAAAATAGACCACCAGCTTCAGGGATACAATTCCCACCAGGGCGGCCACCACAAAACCAGTCAGCAGGGCAGCATAGCTTACTCCCCCCAGCCCGCCGAAACTTACGACCTCCATGCCCTGCAAAAGTGTTGCCGCACATATGGTGGGAATGGCCAGGAAAAAGCTGTACTCTGCTGCCCAGCGCCTCTTGAGCCCGGTGAAGAGAGCAAAGACGATGGTCATGGCGCTGCGGGAAAGACCGGGCATCAGGGCCATACCCTGGGCCAGGCCGATGACCCCGGCCACTCCGGCGTTGATCTTTTTAAGGCCCCTTCGCCTGGGCTTCAGGCGGTCAGTCCACCACAACAGAGCCCCGGTGAGAATCAGGGTCACCCCGACCATATACGGGGGGGCGAATATATGCTCAAAGGCGGCCTTTAAGGAAAGACCCAGCACTCCGGTGCAAAGAACGGAAAACATGCCCAGGAGGAAAAGGCGGGGATAAAGGAGAGAAGTTTCTTTTTCTCCCTTTCCGGCCCAGGCCAGGGATTGCCGGACGCATTCGATGCAGAAGACCTTCAGGCTGGACCAGAAAACCACAATAATAGAAACCAGGGTACCCACATGCACCACCAGGTCAAAGAGGATCATCTCCGGCGATTCCGGCGCGGGCATTGGGTGATCATGGCGTATGAGCCAGTGCTGGGCTAGCACCAGGGGGGCCGTGGAACTAACCGGCAAAAACATGAATACGCCCTGTATGGCTCCAAGCAGGGCGGCAATAAAAAGGGTCATGCCCTCTCCCGGGTACTCATCTGTTTCCATGCGCCGCTGCTGTCTGCTGTCACCCGGCCTTCATAATCCAGTAGGATCGCGCGCACATTTATCCTGCTGCCTGCAAACGACTGGGCATGGTCAGTCATGCCCTGAACAACCCATTCAAAGATTTCCAGGCACTCATCCTGCAGCATGAAAAAAGCCTCTCTGGCCGTGTTGGCCTTTGCCACCCTTTCCTCCAGTTCTGCACCGCCGCCCTGCTTTTGTACCCGGATAGCCAGCTCCTCCAGAGCAAGGCGGGATCTGGCCGCGTGAGTGTGGGGAGAGCCCTGGGCCATCTTCACCGCCTTGCCGAAAAATACCACCAGGACGACTTCTTTGTGCCCTTTACGTGCGGCCCGTTTCATGCTTTCGGCTAAGTAATCCCCGATCTGGACAAAGCCTTCCTCGGCCAGTTCCGAAAAAACTCCCTGGGCAAAACGCTCTGATCTCCTGCCCGTGGTGCACACCACCCTGTCCAGACCGCAGGCCCGGGCCACCGAAAGAGCTGAATCAATTGTGGCTACGTATGCTGCATGGGACATGGGCCGCACCACACCGGTGGTGCCCAGGATGGAAATGCCGCCTGTTATGCCCAGCCTGTGATTAAGGGTGCGCCGGGCAATTTCTTCACCCCGGGGAACAAACCCCTCCACCCGCAAACCATGCTTGTCCCCCATCTCCTGCAGCACTTTCTCCAGACTCTCCCGGATCATGCGCCTGGGTCCGGGATTAATGGCCGGTTCCCCCGGAGCAAGCTCAAGGCCGGGTTTGGTGATGCGGCCGACCCCCTTCCCGGCGCAGATGGTTATTTCATCTGTGTTTTCCAGCCTGCTCACCCTGGCTCCTATTTCGGCTTTGTTGGTAACATCCGGATCATCACCTGCATCCTTGATCACCGAGCACCAGGCAAAGTCTTTGCAATCCATCCCGCAGGCATGCACCGCAATATCCAGGCAATCCCCGGTGAGCAACCGCACCCGTACCTGCCCGGGGCATGTCCCCTGCAGCAGCAGACCGGCTGCAGCCAGAGCCGAAGCCGCAGCAGCGGTGCCCGTGGTGAAGCCGCTTCGCAGGCGGCGCGCTTTCTTTCTAGTCATGATTTCCCGGCTGAAGCTAACCCGCTGATACTCATGGGCCGGCAAGTCCTGCATGAAGGAGGCAAAAAAATCCAGACCACTGCTTAAACTCGAAACTATTTTGAACCGGCCATAATGACCAGACTGTTGACCACTGCCGCAGCCACGTTGGAGCCGCCCTTGCGTCCGGCGTTGGTAATAAATGGAATATCCAGCCCGGCAAGCTCAGCCTTGGACTCGGCTGCATTGACAAAACCCACAGGCAGCCCCACCACCAGCGCCGGCAGGGCCTTGCCTTCACGAATCAGCAAAATCAGACGCAAAAGCGCAGTGGGTGCATTGCCCACCACGTAAATGCCCCCCTGCAGCTCATCCAGGGCCATGTCCACTGCAGCCTCGGCCCTGGTTGTCCCATTTTCCCGGGCCAGGCGGGCCGCTTCCGGGTCATCCATGTAGCAAACGGCCCGGCACCCCAGCCCGGCCAGATCCTTTTTGCGCAGGCCGGCCAGAACCATGTTCGTGTCTGTGACAATGGTCCTGCCAGCCTTGATGGCTTTCACTCCTGACTCCACAGCCAGGGGGTGAAAGCGGATACTTTGCATATACTCAAAATCAGCGCTGGTATGAATCATCCTGGACACCACGGCCCACTGACCTGCAGAGAAGGAATGACCACCA
>PWGS01000269.1 GCA_003554505.1 Desulfonatronospira sp.
GGGACCTGGTATCCTATGATCACAAGCATAATGAGGCCAACGGCGAGGACAACAACGACGGCCACGACGACGAAGGCTCATGGAACTGCGGAGTGGAAGGACCCACTGACGATCCGGAGGTTCTGGCCCTGCGGGCCAGGCAGCAGCGCAATTTCCTGGCCACTATGATTCTGTCCCAGGGAGTGCCCATGCTTCTGGGCGGGGACGAAATGGGCCGCACCCAGCAGGGCAACAACAACGCCTATTGCCAGGATAACGAGATCTCCTGGTATGACTGGGAAAACGCGGACCTGGATCTGCTGGCCTTCACAGAGAAGCTCATCGATTATTTTCACAGACATCCGGTGTTCCGGCGCAGGCGCTGGTTTCAGGGCCGGGAGATCCACGGCCGTGAAATAACGGATGTTGCATGGTTCACACATCTGGGAGAGCAGATGTCCGAGGAGGACTGGGGGTCGGGGTTTGCCAAGTCCCTGGGAGTCTACCTGAACGGCGGGGCCATTCCCAACCCCAATCCCAAAGGGGAGCCGGTGACCGATGACAGTTTCTACCTCATGTTCAACGCCCATTACGAAGAACTGGAGTTTACCGTGCCTCCGGAAATCTGGGGCAAATCATGGCGCAAGGAAATGGATACCTTCCACGGCTGGCTGGAATACGACGAGATTATGGAAGCAGGGGCCGGGCTTGTTTTGGCTGCCCGCTGCATGGTGGTGCTGCGCCATGCGGCCTGAACCAGTCTGCACCTACAGGCTGCAGCTGCATCCGGGCTTTGGCTTCGCAGCCGCATCAGAAGCCGTTTCTTACCTGGCCGGGCTGGGAGTAAGCCACCTTTACTGCTCACCCTACCTGCAGGCCGCCACGGGCAGCACCCACGGCTATGACGTAGTGGATCCCACCAGGGTCAATGCCGAGCTTGGCGGCGACTCCGGGCACAAAGAAATGCTTCTGGCCCTGGACAGGGCCTCCATGGGCCAGATTCTGGATCTCGTGCCCAACCACATGGCCATCCCCGGGCGGGAAAACCCGTGGTGGTGGGACGTCCTGGAAAACGGGCCATCCAGTCCATATGCCTCATATTTTGACGTAGACTGGGACTCTTCTGAAGATCGATGGCCCAACAGGGTGCTTCTGCCGGTACTGGGGGATCATTACGGCCGGGTCCTGGAAGCCGGGGAATTCCAGCTGATTCAGGACCTGGGGGCATTTACCCTGGAGTATCACGAGCACAGCTTTCCTGTGGATCCTTCCAGCCTGTCCGGCCTTCTGGCCAGGGCCGCTCACAAATGCGGATCCGACCTTCTGGGATTTCTTGCTGAATGCTGTTCCAGGCTGCCCAGGCCAACGGTCACAAAACGCAGAGAAGTCATACGCCGGCACAGAGACAAGGCCGTAATAGCCGGGCTTCTGGCCGGGCTTTGTGCCGAATCCGGTCCAAAAAGGGCCATTGAGGACGAAGTAGACAGGATAAACCAGGACCCGGACGCCCTGGACCGCATCCTGGACGAGCAGAACTATCGCCTGGCCTGGTGGCGTACCGCCGGGCGGGATCTGGGCTACCGGCGTTTTTTTGATATTAATTCCCTGGCCGGGATGCGGGTTGAAAATGAAGAGGTCTTTGCCGCCACTCACGCTCTTCCCCTGGAGTGGGTCCGGGAGGGAAGCGTTCAGGGACTCAGGATTGATCATCCGGACGGTCTGCGGGATCCGGCCGGGTATTTCATGCGCCTGCGGGAAGCCTGCCCCGAGGCCTGGATTCTAGCGGAAAAGATCCTGGAGCCGGGGGAGGAGGTTCCTCCTGACTGGCCCATTGAGGGCACCACCGGGTATGACTTTTTAAATCTTGCAGCCGGGCTCTTTATAGATCAGTCCAATGAGGCGTTTTTAACTGATTTCTATGTTTCCTTCTGCGGTATCGAACAAAATTTCAAAGCACTGGTCCGGGCATGCAAGGAAATGGTTATCAGGGACCTTCTGGGCAGTGAACTCAACAGGCTGACTTCTCTTTTCGTGGCCGTATGCGAAAGACACCGCAGACATCGGGATTATACCCGGCATGAGCTGCAGGATGCCCTGCTGAGAGTGGGAGCCAGTTTTCCCGTGTACCGCAGCTATGTCCGCACAGGATCGGGAGAAAAGGAACCCGTGGTCAGTCAGGCGGACAAATATTACGTGAGGGAGGCCGTCGCCCTGGCAGCAGAGGAAGCCCCTGAACCGGATGCTGAGCTTTTGAGTTTCCTGGAAGATCTTTTACTTCTGGAGATTCCTGGTGATCTGGAAGGTGAACTGGCCATGCGCTTTCAGCAGTTCACCGCTCCGGTCATGGCCAAGAGTGTCGAGGATACAGCTTTTTACCGCTACAATCGCCTGGTCTGCCTGAACGAGGTTGGAGGGGATCCGGGACGTTTCGGTGTCCCCCCGCAGGAGTTTCACAGGCAGGCTGAAATGGCTCTGGAGAAAAGACCCTTCAGCCTGCTGGCCGGCTCCACCCATGACACCAAGCGAGGGGAGGATGTACGGGCCAGGCTTTGCCTCATTTCCGAGATCCCGGAGAAATGGCGCAACCAGGTGCTGTCCTGGTCACAGATGAACAGAAAACATAAGAGAAATGAGCGCCCCGACCCCAATACAGAATATTTCATCTATCAAACCCTGGTGGGGGCATGGCCCATAAGCATTGACCGCCTGGAAACATACCTGGAAAAGGCCATGCGTGAAGCCAAGGAAAATACCTCCTGGACCAGGCCGGATGAGGCTTACGAAAAAGACGTTCAGAACTTTGCAAGGGCTTTGCTGGAAGATGGAAAATTCTGCCGGGAGATGGAAGCTTTTCTTGAACCTCTTATTCCGGCCGGCCGGGTGAACTCCCTGTCCCAGACCCTTATCCGGATGACCTTTCCCGGAGTGCCGGATATCTACCAGGGCTGCGAGCTGTGGGATATGAGCCTGGTGGACCCGGACAACCGCAGGGAAGTGGACTTTGATCTGCGTCAAAGGCTCCTGGCGGAACTGCCCGGGCTCGGTGTTCAGGAGATAATGGAGCGCATGGAGGAAGGTCTTCCCAAGATGTGGCTCATCAGGCAGGCTCTGGGGCTGCGGCATAGCCGGCCCCACGCGTTTGGGCCAGACGGAGAATACCGGCCGGTTTACGCCCGGGGAAAGAAGAGCGGGCATGCAGTGGCCTTTTTGCGCGGCGGGGAGGTGTTGACCGTGGTTCCCCGACTGGCTCTGGGTATTGGCCGGGACCTTGAGGATACCGTCCTGGACCTGCCGCCGGGCGGGTGGGAAAATGTCCTGACCGGAGAGAGGTTTTCCGGAGGCAGGATTGAGCTGTCCCGGCTGCTGGATAAGTTTCCGGTGGCGCTTTGTGCCCGAGACC
>PWGS01000052.1 GCA_003554505.1 Desulfonatronospira sp.
CTGAGCTTGGTGCGGTTGAGGATCTTTTCCATTTTCTGGGCCACGGTGAAGGTGTCCTCACGGGCAACTATAACCGGGATGCCCAGTACTTCGGACCTGGTGAGAACGATATCGTTGGGGTAGATGTTGCCGGTGAGGATGAGACAGGGGCAGTTGCCTTCCATGGCCACCAGGTGCAGGTCGGAACGGTCACCGCCCACGATGACTGCCGAGTTCTTGTTTTTGTGAAAGTGGGCCATAAAGTTTTCAATCTGCATGGTGCCTATGAGAAAATTCTGAATCACCTGGTCCGACTTGCTCTGCATGGAGATGATCCTGCCTCCCAGTTCCTTGGCCAGGTCGCCCACGCTGATGGCCTTGAGCAGCGGGTCGTGGGGAATGGTCCCCAGTACGTTGACCTGCCTGTGCTCCAGCATGGGGGTGATGTATTCCCTGGCTTCGCGCATGTATGATTCAGGGACGTCGTTCAGGATTACTCCCGCCAGGTCGTCTCCCAGCATTTCCTTGGCTGCAATGAGATAGTCGTAACTCAGTTCCTGCTTGTAGCGGTCTATGAGGATCACCTTGGAACCCAGGGCCCGGCTTATGCTCATGCCGTCAAGGCTGCAGTATTTACCTGTGTAGAGGTAGCTGCCCGACCCGCCGATGAGCATAAGGTCGTTGTCTTTCTGGAGCTGATCAAAGGCCTTTTTTATGTCCTGCATATACAGCAGGCATTCACCTGTATATGCTTTCTGCATGAAATCCTGGGAAATAAGTACCGGTGTTACCGAGGCCGGATCGTCCACCTTGATGTCCAGGAACTTTAAGGCTTCATAAGCGTCTTCGTCCACCATCCTGCCTTCTATTTCCCTGGGTACAGCCCCGACAGGCTTCATGTACCCGATCTTGATGCCGTCATCCTTGAATTTTTTCCCAAGCGCGAGTGTGATGAGGTTCTTGCCGGAAAAGCCGTGTGTTGATCCGATATAAACTCCGACCATAGTAAATTCCTCCTTATTTGTTATTCCTTTTTTGTTTTTATAAAGAAAAATAATGCAAGCACAAGTTTGTGAATAAAATCATAAATGGGGAGGAACAAGCCAGGAATGCTGATCCGGTCTGCAAGTTGATGAATGCGGGTTGCAAACCCCCTGTATAACCTTGAATATCCAACAGGATAAAAGAAAAAATGTCAATAGCTGAGAAGGGATGGAGAGGATAAAAAATGTATGCGGGCCGCCGCCCGGGCTGTATTTAACATCCGGGCGGCGGAGCCTGCAATTTTGATTTATTCAGGACTGGAATCGGACTCCAGCTTTTGCAGCCTGGCCAGATTGGCGTCAGTCTGTTCCTGAAGGAATTTGAGGTCATCTTCTTTCAGGTGAGCGAACCTTCTCTGGGTCTTGAGGTAATCACCCACAGGCTTGGGTTTCTTGATTTTCTTGGTAATGGTCAGCTTCCCGTCGATTATCTCGTAGAGAGGGAAGATATTGGTCTGCACAGCCAGCTTGGAGATCTCTATGCTCTTTTCAGGCTTGCTCCTCCAGCCGGTGGGGCAGGCGGAGTAGACGTGCAGGTAAGCAGGGCCGTCAACAGCAAGGGCCTTTTGCACCTTGTTCATGAGATCCAGGTGAAATCCCGGGCTGGCAGTGGCCACGTAGGGAATATTGTGCGCGGCGGCAATGCCGGGCATGTCTTTCTTCCAGGTCTGTTGTCCCTGGAACTTGGATCCCACCGGTGAAGTGGTGGTCATGGCCCCCAGAGGGGTGGCGCTGGAGCGCTGCACTCCGGTATTCATGTAGGCCTCGTTGTCCAGGCAGAGATACAGGAAATTGTGTCCCCGCTCCAGGGCGCCGGACAGGGCCTGAATCCCGATATCGAAGGTGGCCCCGTCGCCGCCCACGGCTATGACGTTCGGCTTTTTGGCGGGAATTCTGCCTTTTCTTTCCAGGGCCTTTATGCCGGATTCAATTCCCGAGGCCACGGCAGAGGTGTTGTTAAAGGCCACATGGATCCAGGGAATCTTCCACGCGGTCTGGGGAAAGGGCGAGGTGATGATCTCCATGCACCCTGTGGCGTTGGCCACAATGGTATTGGGTCCGGCCACTTTCATGACCATGGACAGGGCCAGGACTTCGCCGCAGCCCTGGCAGGCCCTGTGTCCGGGAGAGATCATGTCCTCTCTGGGCATGTTTTTCTGAGTTATTTTTTCCAGGTTTTCTAGGGCGCTACTATTTAGCATCTGAATAAACCCCCCATATTGTATAGTTTGGATCCAGGCTGTCCTTTTGGGCCTGGGCATACATTTCCTTGAAGTCGTTGACGGTCACGTCGCGGCCGCCAAGGCCGGCTATTACATTGTAAACCCTGGGCCTGGCCTCCTGGGTATAAAGAAGGGCCAGGATCTCCTGGGCCACGGGTCCGCTGTGCGCGCCGGGACTTAAGGCCCGGTCTATGACGATGAGCCTGTCCGCTCCCTTGATGGCCTCCAGGAAGTCCTCCCTGGGAAAGGGCCGCCAGAGCCTGATGCGGACCTGGCCCACGGATTCGCCCTGGGCCTGCAGGTCTTCCACGGCGTTCATGGTGGTTTCACCCTGGGAACCCATGGTTACAAAAACAGTCTTGCCCCGGGGATCGCCGTTTTTCTCGATGAGCTTGTACTCATGGTCAAACTTCCGGTTCCATTCGTCAAACACCTCCCGGACAACCTCCAGGGAATTCCACATGGCCTGCTCGCACTGTTTGCGGGATTCGGTGTATACTTCAGGCACGCCCACGGGTCCCATGGTCACCGGTTTTTCCGGGTTCAGGATCAGGGCGGGCTTGAATGGAGGCAGGAACTCGTCGATCCTGGCCTGGTCAATGAAGGTGACCGGCTCAATCATGTGCGTCAGGATGAATCCGTCGATGTTGACGATGGCCGGGAGAAGGACGCGGTGATCTTCGGCTATTTTAAAGGCGATGATGGACAGTTCGTATGCTTCCTGGCCGTTTTCCCCGAACAGCTGAACCCAGCCTATGTCCCGTTCAGCCATGATGTCGCTGTGGTCGTTCCAGATGGAGATGGGCGCGGAGAGGGCTCTGTTGGCCACGGTCATGACTATGGGCAGGCGCATGCCCGAAGCTATGAAAAGGGTTTCATGCATATAGGCCAGCCCCTGGGCCGCAGTGGCCGTGTAGGACCTGGCTCCTGCCGCGCTGGAGCCGATGGCTGCACTCATGGCCGAGTGCTCGGACTCCACCGGAATGTATTCTGCGTCCAGCTCACCGTTGGCAACATATACCGACAGCTCTTCCACGATATGGGTCTGAGGAGTGATGGGATAGGCTGAAATAACGTCCACGTTGGCCTGCTTCACCGCTTCCGCGACGGCCAGCGAGACTTCCAACC
>PWGS01000041.1 GCA_003554505.1 Desulfonatronospira sp.
GGATCACCGGTCACAGCTACGTGGTATACGGCCCGCTTATGGCCGGGACCACAACCATGCTCTTTGAAGGGCATCCCCTGTATCCCCAGGCGGACCGGTTGTGGCAGATGGTGGCCCGCTACGGCGTAACCATTTTTTACACCGCCCCCACCCTGATACGCATGCTCATGCGTTTCGGCAGCCAGTATCCCAAGCAGCACGACCTCTCCACTCTCAGGCTTCTGGGAAGCGTAGGCGAACCCATCAATCCCGAGGCCTGGATGTGGTACTACAACAACATCGGCCGGGCCGAATGCCCCATTATAGACACCTGGTGGCAGACTGAAACCGGTTCGGTGATGATCAGCCCCTTTCCCATTCCCCTGCTCAAACCAGGATCCTGCAGTAAACCCCTGCCGGGAATCGAGGCCGACGTAGTGGACGACGAGGGCAATCCGGTGCCTCCAGGCAAGGGCGGGCAGCTCATCATCAAAAAGCCCTGGCCCTCCATGCTGCGTACCCTGTACAAGGACCCGGAGCGTTACAAAAAGACCTACTGGGAGAAGATCCCCGGAGTATACCTGGCCGGAGACGTGGCCCGCAAGGACGAGGACGGCTATTTCTGGATCCAGGGCCGCTCCGACGACGTCATCAGCATCGCTGGACACAGGGTGGGCTCGGCCGAAATCGAAAGCGCCCTGGTGGCTCACAAGGCTGTCGCCGAGGCCGCGGTCATCGGCGTGCCGGACAAGATCAAGGGCGAAGTGGCCAAGGCCTTTGTTACTCTAAGTTCTGAATACACGGTTGACGATCCTGATGAACTTATCAAGAACCTCAAGTCCCATGTAAGATCCGAGCTTGGTCCTGTTGCGGTAATCAAGGGCATCGAGTTCAGGGAAACCCTGCCCAAGACCCGCAGCGGCAAGATCATGCGCCGGGTGCTCAAGGCCCAGGAGATGGGCGAGGACGTGGGAGATACCTCCACACTGGAAGACTAATCCTGAAAGGCCTCCAAGCTTGGAGGTCAAAAAACAGTTGACTTGAGGGCGAAATTCATTTTTTTTCGGATTCGCCCTCAAGTTTTTTGTGTCTTGTATCTGTTCAGTGCTTTTTAGGAAAGCAGGGGACCCGCAGAGCCCTGGCAGATGCTGTACATTGTTTTCCGGGCATTCGACTGAAACAGGGGTATGGCTTGGAGTTTTACGACCTGATATTTTACCTGTCCATGCTGGCCGGACTGCTCATGGCTTTCAGCCTGGGAGCGAACGATCTGGCCAATACCATGGCTACAGCAGTTGGTTCCAGGGCCCTGACCGTGCGTCAGGCAGTGATGATCGCCGCTCCCCTTACTTTTGTCGGGGCTGTGTTTCTGGGCGCCCATGTCACGGCAACCATTACCAGGGGAGTTGTAAATCCAGAACATATAGCTGATCCCAAGCTCATGGTTCTGGGCATGTTTTCCGCCCTGCTGGCGGCAGCCTTATGGGTGCTCATCGCCAGTGTGGCTTCTCTGCCCGTATCCACCACCCACTCCATTGTAGGCAGTGTGCTGGGTTTCGGGATTGTGGCCGGCGGTCCGGAGGTTGTCAACTGGGCCATTCTTCTGGTGGTGGTTCTTTCATGGCTTATTTCTCCGATTTTTGCAGGCGTTCTGGCCTATCTGATATTCACCCACATCAGAAAGTTTATTTTTTATCAGAAGCACTACCTGGAGCAGGCCAGGATCTGGGCCCCCAGGTGGATCGGGTTGACCGTTCTGATCCTGGGCTTTTCCTTTTTTTTCAAAACCCCTTTGTATGATGCTGTAGATATAGGGGGGCCGTTTGCCGTGGCTTTGATTGTGGCCCTGGCATGGTTGGCCTGGGCTTTTTTTAGATATCTGATCAGAAAAATCACCAGGCACATGGAGCAGAATGTGGAGAATGTGGAAGGCATTTTCCGAAAGCTGCAGATCATGACTTCGTCCTATGTTTCTCTTTCCCTGGGAGCCAATGATGTTGCCAACGCAGTAGGGCCTGTGGCTGTAATCTATATCATAGTCCGGCAGCAGGAGCTTGTGGAGCAGGCTGATATCCCGATTTTTCTGCTGGTAATGGGCGGGCTGGGTATTGCCGCAGGAATAGCGCTTCTTGGGGCCAGGGTCATCAGGACGGTGGGCACGCGTATAACCACCCTAACCCATACCCGGGGATTTTCGGTAAATTACGGCTCTGCTACGGCGGTTCTGGTGGCCTCCATGCTGGGAATGCCGGTATCCACCCCCCATGCCTGCGTTGGAGGAGTTACAGGAGTCGGCCTGGCCCGGGGTTTCAGCGCCATAGACCTGACCGTGCTGTTGCGCATCGTGGCTTACTGGGTGCTGACTGTGCCTATAGCCGCCCTGACCTGCATTGTTATTTTCCAGACATTGCGCTGGACTTTTATTGTATAGATTTAATCGACTCCAAACGCGAGGTGTCCCATGAGAATGAATTTTTTCGGACTTTTGTCCAGCAAATCCCCCATGGAAGGACTGCATGACCATTATGAAAAGATCCATGAGTCCATCGAGGTGATAAACGAAGCCCTGGAGTGCTATATCGGCGGGGGGGATAAATGCCCGGAGTTTCTTACCCTGCAAAGCAGGATAAATGAGCTGGAGAGCCAGGCGGACAAGATTATCCGGCATATACGCAATCCCCTGCCGCGCGGTCTGTTCATGACCGTGGATAAGATCCAGTTTCTCAACTATACTTCTGTGCAGGACAATATCCTGGATGCGGCCCAGGAAGCCCTGAACTGGCTTGGCATGCGCGAGGTGAATATCCCGGAGGAGTTTCAGCGAGATCTTTTGTTTTTACAGGGTGATGTGGTCAAGACCCTGGAGATGGTGGGTCCGGCCCTTAGGGAGACAACGGCCCTGGTGCACATGGAGAGCATGAACCGCGAAGAGCTCAAGGAAAGTCTGCGCAAGATCAGGGAAAACAAGGACAAGGTGTTTCGGGACAAAAACGAGATAACCCGCAGGATATTCAACTCCGACCTGGAATTCAAGGATATCTACCAGTTGATCCACTACATAGACAAGCTTTACCTTATGGCTTTCAACAGCAGCAAGTGCGCAGAAATCCTGCGGACCATGATCGCCAGGTAAAAAAGAGCAGCATATATTGCTGCCTGTCCGGTTTCGAAACAGGCCGGATCCGGTCTTGCTGCAACAAGTCAGGTGGCGGACATGTTGAGTATACCCAGACCGAACGGTTGAACCTGTTAATAAGTTTCCATCCGGGTAACTATTCACCATCTGATAAAATTGGTCAATCTATGCGCACCGCTGATATCCAGGGTCCGGGGGCTTTGCAAACTGGGCGTAAACTGTCTGAACGACGTAGGAAGCGTTAATCAAAAC
>PWGS01000075.1 GCA_003554505.1 Desulfonatronospira sp.
ATGCTCCATGAAAAAGGAAAACCTGTATTTTCCAACGCAGATGTCAGGGATATTACTGGGCTGAATCCTAAATCCGCCAGGAATCTGGTGGCATCCCTGGTGAACAGAGGGGTGGCCACCCGGCTCAAGCCGGGCCTGTTCAACCTGGTTCCATACGAACTCGGATTTGAGCGGGAATATTTGGGCAATCCTTATATTCTGGCCCGGGAACTGGCAGGCAGGCAAAAATACTATATCTCACATGCCTCGGCCATGGACATCCATCAAATGGTTACCCAGCCCCAGTTGAAAATTTTTGTTTCAGTTGCCCGTTCCATTCGGCCTCGCATGATTCTTGGAACGGAATTCTATTATGTAAAGTGCAGATCGGACCAGTTTTTCGGCATTGAGAAACACTGGGCCACGAAAACAGACAGCGTGCTGGTCAGTGACCCGGAACGGACCATAGTTGACTGCCTCAAGCTGCCGCAGCATTGCGGTGGTTTGAGCGAAGCAGCCAAGGGTCTGTGGATCAAAAAACAGGAATTGGATGTGGACCGATTGATTCGGTATGCTGTTAAAGTTGACGTCGGGGCGGTAATCCGCAGGCTTGGATTTTTGCTGGAAACTTTCCAGATGGCCTCAGACTCCCAGATCTCCAGCCTGCAAAAGCATCTGTCCAAATCTTATGTCCTCCTGGATCCGGTACTGCCTGACGAGGGTAGATATCTTGCCAGGTGGCGCTTGCGGCTCAATATGGAACCGGATGAACTGCTTGCTTTGGTCAGGACCTGAACACATGATACCCCAGAGAAACATTTCGCTTTTGGCCAACCGACTTGCTGAAAAAGGCAAAAGACGCATTCCGGAAGCTGTGTTAGAGCTTGATTATTGCCTGGCCTGGTTTCTCATCGGTTTGTCCAGGTCTTCCCTGGATGAGAATTTGATCTTTAAGGGCGGTACAGCGCTCAAGCGTTGCTACTTCCATGATTACCGGTTCTCTGAAGACCTCGATTTTACCCTGGCTCGGGACATGTCCTTTGCAGATATCCTGTCCGGCCTTGAAGAGGTTTACAAGCAGGTCAGGGAGGAAAGCGGGATTATGTTTGCATTTCACGCCGAGGACCGAAACAGGCATCACAACAGTCATACGTTTTACCTTGGCTATGAAGGTCCGCTCCCGGCAACAACCCGCAAAACAGTCAAGGTGGATATCACTATCAAGGAGAAGCTGACCTTTCCTGTAGAAAAACGCCGTGTTTTAAGAGGGTATGAGGAATATGCAGATATCCCGGAAGGAAGCTTGATCAGAGTATATTCCCTGGACGAGATTTGTGTTGAGAAATTTCTGGCCCTTACCGACAAGTCCCGGAATGAACCGCGCGATTTGTATGATTTCTGGTATCTTGTGTACAACAATCATGTTAACTTGAACATGCTCTGGCCAGAAGTTAAGGCCAAGCTCAATTTCAGGAACAGGACCGCTGATGATTTAGGTGCTGCTTATGAACGCAAAGAAGCACGTTTAAAAAAATTGTGGAACAATCGACTGGGCTCGCAAATGGCAGAACTACCTCAGTTTGATGATGTTTTTCGGATTGTCAGGAGGTGTGTCAGAGGTGCTGGCTGGTTTGGTTAGGCCAGAGTGGCAGGGGCACCGTGTATATTGAAAAAGACTACTGGGCAACAACACTCACATCTACAAAAATCCGCCCGAATTTCTCAGATGTAACCTCCCAGTCAAATTCATGCTCCACCTTGTGCCTGGCCGTGGCCGCTATTTTCCGGCACTGGGTTTTGTCATCCAGGGTGGCAATTACAGCCCGGGCCAGGTCCTGTGGACTTCCCGGCTGTACCAGAATGCCGGTCTGGTTATGGACAACCGTGTCATGAACAGCTGGAATATCTGACGCGATTACTGAACATCCGCAGCCCATGGCCTCTACAATGACCAGGCCCAGGCCTTCCTGGTCGCCGCTTTTTGCCCTGACAAAGGGAAATACCGCCAGGGCGGCTTTTTGGTAAAGCCGGGGAAGTTGATTCTGGGGGGGGTCATGCCCAGAAAGCTGACCTTATCTGACAGGCTGAGCCTGGCTGACAATGCTTTAAGAGCATTTTCCAGAGGACCTGATCCGGCAATGGTCAGCCTGGTTTCCGGCCTGGATGCAAGTATTTCCGGCATAGCCTTTATGAGCACTTCCACACCTTTTTTCTCCACCAGCCTGCCCACAAAAAGCAGTTCATGAGCATCTCGCTCAACATCAGGATCAGGCACAAATGTGTTCTTGAGATCCACCCCCATGGGGATGACTTTGACTTTATCCGGGTGTGCTCCAAGTGTCAGGGCTTCTTTTTGCAGGGCGTGGCTGCCCACGGTCAGAATCCGGCATTTTTGAACAATCTTTTTCTTGAGCCAGGAAAATATCCGTCCCTGCAGGGCATACATATCCCCGCCGTGGGAAGGGCAGACAACTGGAATCTGTTTGCGGGCCAAAGCCAGGGCCATATGGGCAGCAAGGCCCTGGGGGATAATCCAGTAGGCGTGGATGAGGTCAAAGCTTTCTCTCCTGAGCAGTCGGGGCAAAGCCAGGATCTGACCCAGAAGAAAAAAGGGCACCGGCAGATAATTGAATGGGTTGGCCTTAAGCCTGCCCATGATCCCACCGCTGTGGGTGGCCAGGTTTTCCAGAGACCGGAAAAAGTATCCAAACCGCATTACCCGCATGCCGGCCATGACTTCTTCATCCTTTGCCCCGGGAGAGCGCGGGGCCAGCACTGTGATACTAAATTTATCCGTCAGTCTGCGGGACAATTCAAATACAAACCCCGGCTCAGAATCATTATGCCATCTGGGAAAAGTGGAGGTCAGCACCAGGACTTTGGTTTTACTGCCGACATTATTGTCCATACCTGACACCAGTACTGCAGGTGGTCTCTGTTATCAATAAAAATCAAAACCCATCATCTTCACCCTCCGCGCTTGACGCGATATGTGAAGATTATTCATGCCAGATCTCAAGTTTCAGGTCAGAAAAGGATTCAAAATCTTTAATGTTATTCGTAACCAGAATCAGGTCGTTTGCAACGGATATTGCAGCTATCTGTCCATCAGCAAAACATGGTCTTTTTCCAGTACACAGCGAGGGACAGTCCCCTGGCCTTGTGCCAGTAATCAACACCGAGGACCCTCTGATTGGTTACCCAGTATCTGGGCTTTTTCCGGAGACCCTGCGCGGAAAAGCGGCCCCTTCGGGGTACCATCCGAAAGATGATTACACGTGCTGATCAACCTTGAAAATTCAGTTGACGTAACAGAATTTTCAAGTTATTTGTTCGTTCATGATCGCAAGAAATAATGAAATCAACCTGTTACTTGAGGCGTTGGCC
>PWGS01000044.1 GCA_003554505.1 Desulfonatronospira sp.
GGCATGGGGCATGGAGCATGGAGCATGGAGCATGGGGCATGGGGCGTGGTGAAGATGAATGAGCGAAGAGGAAAGAGGGTGATAAGGGGAGAAGAAAAGTGATGGGGCGAGGTGGAGCAGGGAAAGAGGGTGTTGCAAGATAAGGCTTAACCGCCTAAAAGAGGAAAGAACTTTTTGCAGACAGAATTTAGACAGGGGGAGTCCATGAAGCACGATATCGTTATTGTTGGAGGAGGGCCCAGGGGGACTTACTGTTTAAGGCGCTTGTCACTTGCCTTGTCAGCTGATCCTCCTGAAAAACCGGTGAATATTCATGTGGTAGAGAAATCCGGCAGGTTCGGGGGCGGCAATATCCACAATGTAGATCAGCCGCATTATCTGCTTTTAAATACTGTTTCCTGCCAGATCACTGCGTTTGGTGATGATGATACACGGGCCAGGGCCACGGATTCCAGGAGGACCCTCTACGGCTACCTGCAGGAGAAGGGGTACAGCTATGGTGAGAATGATTATCCCCCCAGAGCGCTGCACGGGGAATATCTGGCTGCGTGTTTCGACTGGATAGAGGATAATCTTCCGGAAAATGTCAGGCTTTACCGCCATGCAGCAGAAGCAGTTGATATCAAGACTGCGGCAAAGGGCCTGCAGGAAGTGGTTCTCGATAATGAAGAAACAATTCGTGCCCGGGAGATTATCCTGCTTACAGGGCATTCCAGAAACAGGATAGTACCGGGCAGCAGGGAGGAAAAATATCGTCAGTTTGCACAGGCTCAGCAACAAAGAGGGGCCAACATTTCCTATGTCCACCTGGCCTACCCCATTGCTTCGCAGCTGAAGCATATCCAGGGGCATGAGTCGGTTTACGTCATCGGTATGGGCCTTACAGCCACAGATATAGTCAGGGGTTTTACCCACGGCCGGGGAGGGCGCTTCAGCTCCGGCAAATACATACCCGGCGGAAATGAGCCGCATATTATCCTGGGGTCCAGGCTGGGCCTGCCGTACTGCGCAAGGGGAAAAAATCAGAAGACAGAACAGTATCAGGCCAGGATATTCACCAGGGATCTTGTGCACAGGCTTAAACAGGAAAAAGGCAAGCTGGATTTCAGGGATGAGCTTTTCCCGCTTGTTTTACAGGAGATGGAATATGTGTACTACAATACTCTCAAGGGGGAAGAGTTCGGCCGGGAGTATCTGCAATGCCGGGATGCAGCCCGGAGGCAGGATCTGGTAGAAAGAGAGGTTGGGCCAAGTGAAAGGTTTGATTGGAAGGATCTGGAAAACCCGCTGTGGAAGCTGGAAGCCGCCAGGAAAAGAGGTAAGCCTTTGTTTGAATCCATGGAGCATTACACGGATTTTGTGCTGAAGCAGATCAGTCGTGACCTTGAAGAGGCCAAAAAAGGCAACATGGACAGCCCGGTTAAAAATGCGGTGGACTCGGTGCTTCGCGATTTGCGCGATACCCTGAGAAATGCAGTGGATCACGGAGGGCTGACAGCGGATTCACACCGGTTTATGAAAAAGGCCTTCGAGCGCCCCAACAACCGTGTGGCTGTGGGGCCTCCCATTGAAAGCGTGCAGGAGCTTTCGATCCTGGTTAAAGAGGGTCTGGGTTCTTTTTCAGGTCCGTCTCCAGAGGTACATCCAAATGAAGAAAAAGGGGTTTTTCAGGTGTCCAGCCCGGAAGTGCCCGGTTCAATGAGGGAGGTAAACCACGTGGTCAATGGACGCATCCATGGCGTGGATTCCAGAAACGATACTTCAACGCTTATGCAGAACCTGTTTAAGCGCAGAATGATCCGCACTTTCACCAATACTGATCATACCGGCAGTTTTGAGATGGGCGGACTGGATATCACCCCTGACTTTCAGCTGGTGGCAGAAGACGGAGAGGTTCACAGCCATGTATGCGCCCTGGGTATTCCGGTGGAGGGCAAGCTGTGGTTCAATGCGGCGGATGCCCGGCCGGACGTGAATTCCAATGCCATTACCCAGTTGAGCCACTGGGCCGGGGATGCGGTGTCCAGGATCCGTAATTTCGAGCAGGCTGCAGCTTATGTGCACAAGGATCAGGCTGTATAAGCTTTACGAAATGGATAGCTTGAAAGTCAATCTTTTGCCGCGGTTATGAATGTCTCCAGCCTCTTTTGATACGGAGGATGGGCAAAAAAGGCCGACCCCGAGACCAGGACATCGGCTCCGCATTCCGTCAGTTCCCGGGTGTTGTCCGGGGGGACCCCACCGTCCACCTGGATAAGTGTCTTGCAGTCTCGGGCAGTTATCATGGACTTGAGCCTGCGGATTTTCTCCAGGCTGAAAGGAATGAATTTCTGTCCTCCGAAGCCGGGGTTTACGCTCATGATGAGGACCAGGTCCAGCTGCGGAAGTACGTATTCCAGAATTTCCAGTGGGGTGTGCGGATTCAAGGCTACTGCGGGTTTGGCCCCCAGCCTGGATATCTCGGACAGGGTGCGCTCCAGGTGCCTGCAGGCTTCTGCGTGTACGCATAAAAGATCTGCTCCGGCCCGGACAAAATTTTCCAGGTAACGGTCGGGATCCTCGATCATTAGGTGCACATCGAAGAAGAGCCCGCTTTTTTTGCGGCATCCGGCTATGACGGGCGTACCAAAGGTTATATTGGGCACAAATGAGCCATCCATTACATCCCAGTGCACCCAGGTAAGGCCGGCTTCCTCCAGGGCGTTCAGTTCCCCGGCCAGGTTGCTGAAGTCAGCTGAAAGAAGGGATGGGGATAGAATGGGTTTCTTGTCTGTATTCATGTGCTGACCTCGTGAAAAACAGGGATAAGGGTGTACGGAAGATACTGTGCTGAAACAGCATGTTTCCCGGCAGCCTGTTTGTTTTATTTGTACTTTATGGCGCTTATGCGCATAAGTTTTTCAAAGGAGTGCAGGGACTCTATACGCCTCAAGGTGCCGGTCTTGCCGCGCATGACCATGGAGCGGGTCAGGGCTCCCTGCCCGGTGAAGCCGACCCCCTGCAGAAAAGTCCCCCCGGAAATACCGGTGGCGGCGAAGAAAACATCTTCGCTCTGGATGAGATCGCGTACCGTGAGCACCCTCTTCAGGTCGTAGCCTGCATCCAGGAGGTTTACCTTTTCCTGCTCAGACTGGGGATCAAGGCGGCACTGCATCTCTCCTCCCATGGAGATTATGGCCGCTGCAGCAAGTACGCCTTCTGGAGTGCCTCCAGTGCCCATCATTACGTCCACGTCTCCGTCCGGGCTGACCGCCATAAGGGCACCTGCAACATCCCCGTCGGTGTGCAGCTGAATACGGGCACCCGCCTGCCGGATATCCTCGATGAGCTGTTTGTGGCGGGGCTTGTCCAGGACGAATACCA
>PWGS01000279.1 GCA_003554505.1 Desulfonatronospira sp.
CTCAGCCTGGCCGGGGATATAAGCAGGAAGCTTGTTTCTTAGTTTTTACCTGTCAGGGCATTTAAAAAAGCGGGGGGAAGGCATCCCCGAACTTATTTTATGCAGGGGTATGGAAGGGATTCGGGGATTGCGGGAAGAAATATTTGCCTCCAGTTTTGGTTGACAGTTTAAAGCAAATGTTCGAAGATTTTCTATAACTCGTAGCATTATCAGCAAATCTCAAACCACTGGAGGCATTATGGCCATAACCAGACGCAGATTTCTGCATTATTCGGCCCTGGTCACATCATCGCTGGCAGTTTCGGGGCTGCCCCTCTATGCATACGATCCCAATGCCGGGCCTGAAGAACACGACGAGGTCAGGAGGAGCTATTGCGGACTATGCCATCCCAGGTGCGGCATCCTGCTGCACATGAAAAACGGACGCGTCTTCGAGGTCAGCGGCGACCCGGACCATCCGGTTACCAGGGGGCTTATCTGTGAGCGCGGCCTGCTCATGCCCGAACATATCCATCATCCGGACCGGATAAATTATCCCCTGAAAAGAAAAGGCAAAAGAGGGGAGGGCAAATGGGAGCGCATCTCCTGGGAACAGGCCCTGGATGAAGTGGCCGGAAAGCTTGCCGGCCTGAGGGATGAGTACGGACCGGAAACCCTGGCCTTTACCCATGGTACCAGCCGCACCCATCACTGGGACTGCAGGCGGTTTTTCAACCTTTTCGGCTCCCCCAACGTCTGCGGAGTGAACAATATCTGCATGTGCCCTTCCTACGCCACGGAATATGCCACCTACGGGGGCATGGCCAGGGGCAATCCGCGCCAGGCGCAGTGCATTGTGGTCTGGGGACGGGCTGCGGCCAATTCCTCGCCTGTGCAGACCTGGCCGGCCCTGAAGGATGCCCGGGACAAAGGAGTCAAGTTCATCGTGGTGGATCCCAGGCGTATCCAGGAAGTGGAATTTGCTGATATGTGGCTGCAGATCAGACCGGGAACAGATCTGGCCATGATGCTTGGCTGGATCCGGCTGATTATCGAAGAGGAGCTTTATGACCGGGAGTTCGTTTCCAACTGGACCGTGGGCTTTGATGAGCTGAAAGAGGCGGTAAAGGAGTACACCCCGGAAAAGGTAAGCGAAATCACCTGGGTCCCGGCAGATAAGATAAAGGCCGCAGCCAGGCTTTACGCAGAATCCAGCCCGGCCCAGATTCCTTACGCATACGGTCTGGACAAGCAGGGCATCAATTCCAACCAGTGCGCCCGGGCCCGGGCGATACTTCGAGCCATCACCGGGAACCTGGAAATAGAAGGCGGTGAGACCTTCAGCCAGACGCCGGAGGCGGCAAAAGTCCGGGGTGAATTCGATCTGGTCAGGGCTGAGGCCATAAGTTCTGAACAAAGGACCAAACAGCTGGGTGCGGATACTTATCCTTTTTTCGGCTTTCCAGGGTGGGAGCGCAACCTGGAAAACAATAAGAAGCTGCCCCAGGGCATGGTTTCCCCTCCGTCCATGTACAGGACCTGTGCGGCTCACGCCAGGGATGTATTTCATGCTGTCAGCACGGGCGAGCCTTATCCGGTAAAGGCCATGTTTTCCGTGGCCAGCAATCCCATGCTGTCCTTCCCGGATTCAAAAATGGTCTTTGAGGCCCTGAAAGCCCTGGACCTTTACGTGGTCATGGAATACTACATGACGCCTTCTGCGGCCCTGGCTGATTACGTCTTTCCCTCGGCCACCACAGTGGAGCAGCCCCAGCTCTGGACAACAGGCGGGTTCTGCATGAGCTGCCCGCCGGGCCTGGAGCCCATGTACGAACGAAAGGACACCTATCAGTTTTACCGGGGCCTGGGTGTGAGGCTCGGACAGGAAGAGGACTGGCCCTGGCAGAACCTGGAACAGGGCTTTGACTACTGCCTGGAACCGGTGGGGCTTACCTTTGAAGAGCTGACCAGAGATTACGGGTTTCGGGGCACCCCTGAATACAAGAGATATGAAAAGCACGGCTTCGGCACGCCCTCGGGCAAGGTGGAACTTTACTCGTCCATTTTTGAAGAGCTGGGAAATGATCCCCTGCCCAGATACAAAGAGCCGCCCTGGAGTCCTGAGGGAGATTCCCAGGTGGCCCGGGAGTTTCCTTATATCCTGATAACCGGCAGCAGGTTTATGCCCATGTACCATTCGGAGCAGCGCCAGATCGAGACGGCCAGGGAGCAGATGCCGGATCCCCTGGTGCTGGTGAATCCCAGAACCGCTGAAGAGCTTGGTCTTGAAAACGGCCAGTGGGTGAAGGTGATCTCACCCCAGGGGCAGGCCAGGGTGAAGCTGGAGAAGTCCGCTATTATGCATCCGCGCATGGTGGATGTGCAGCACGGCTGGTGGTTTCCCGAAAGGGAGGAAGCCAGGCCGGAGCTTTTCGGGGTCTTTGAATCCAATGCCAACATGCTCTGTCCCATGGACGAGAAACTCTGCAGCCCGGAAATCGGAAGCTGGCCCCATTCGGCCCTGATGTGCCGTATTGAGGCTGAGTAATCAGGTGCTGACTTGGGATGAAAGTATGGGCGTGTGGGAGTGTGGGAGTGGTAAAAAAGTGAGTGCTGGATCTTATTGTCCCCACGCTCTGCGTGGGAACATTCCCCGGACGCTCCGCGTCCATAATGACCGCAGGAGCGGTCGGGCTACGCTCCCACGCAGAGCGTGGGAGCGATAAAAAACTTGTGTTGCATTAACATTTTTAAATAATTGAATAAAATTGCAGCTGCCTGTAAAGGAAAGCAGGGGAGAGCAAATCCCCATGCCATATGCAAGTGGCTGAACTGTTACTTTCAACTGGAGAACCAGCAACATGGAAAACCAGCAAAACACCCCACAGGATCAGGAAGTAAAACAGAAAAGAACTGTGCTGGGGCGGATTTTCAGCCCCTGGACGTTTGTGGTCCTTATCCTGGCCGTGGGGGTATATTTGTACCTGGAACACGAACCTGCGCAAGAGAATGATCAGCCCCGGGAAAGGCCTCCTGCGGCTGTGGAACTGGCCCCGGCCAGTGAAATCACCCTGCTGGATACCGTTCGCGGGGTGGGGACTTTAAGGCCCGTACAAAGAGTGGAAATCAAGCCGGAGACCAGCGGCAGGATCAAGGCTGTGCATTTTCAGGAGGGAGGATTGGGGGGCAAGGATAAGCTCCTTTTCGAAATAGAGGAGCAAAAGCTTTTAAGACGTCTTTCCTCCCAGGAGGCCGCTCTGGATGAAGCCCGGGCCAGGCTGGAGAACCTGCGCCGCAATTACCAGCGTTTTTCCATTCTGCTCGGTCAGGAGGTGGTCTCCCAGGAAGAATACGACCAGGTAAAGACGGACCTGGAATC
>PWGS01000261.1 GCA_003554505.1 Desulfonatronospira sp.
ACGCCAGGAACATAGGCCTTAAAGCCCTGGCCCTTACTGACCACGATACCACCAAAGGACTTATGCAGGCACTGCAGGCCGGGGATGACCTGGGCCTGGAGGTGGTGCCCGGCTGCGAACTCAGTGTTGAATATCCAGGGCTCATGCATATCCTGGGACTGTGGCTCAGGTCCGATGCCCCGGCCCTGAACGCGGCCATGCAGGAGCTGCGGGACAAAAGGAACATGCGAAACGAGGTCATCATTGAAAAGCTGCAGAAGCTGGGGATAGACATAAGCTATGCCGAGGTGCAGACCCTGGCCGGAGATGCCTCGGTAGGCAGGCCGCATATTTCGCGTGTTCTCATGGACAAAGGCGTGGTGACCTCGGTTCAGGAGTGTTTCGACCGCTACCTGGGTTCTACAGGCAAAGCCTACGTGCCCAAAGAGAAATTCGATCCGGAAAAGGCCATATCGGTTTTAAAGGATGAGGGCGCCCTGGTGGTGCTGGCCCATCCCTTCTCGTTGCAGCTGGATACCGATGCTTTGCGCAGGGAGCTTGTGCGCCTCAAGGATCTGGGCCTGGACGGGGTGGAGGGATTTTATTCCGAGCATACCATTGAACAGACTGGGATTTATGCCTCTCTCTGCCGTGAACTGGATCTGCTGCCCACAGGAGGCTCGGATTTTCACGGTTCAGTCAAACCGGAAATTGAACTTGGTTCCGGCCGGAGCAATCTCAACCTTTCCTATGCTCTTCTAAGGGCCCTGAAGGAGAAAAGGCTGGAGAACGGGCTCTGGGTTTAGAATCCGGGCGCAAGGTAAAAGGAGATCCCGGTGAAAGAACCCGCAACCCTTCCGGAACTTTTATGTCCTGCAGGAGACCTGAAGCGCTTACAGACTGTTCTGTTTTACGGGGCAGACGCAGTCTACCTGGGCGGGACACATCTGAACCTGCGCAGCAAAGCCGCTGGATTTGACTTTGAAAGCCTGCCCCAGGCCCTGGACCTGGCCCGCAGATCAAAGGCCAGGGTATATTTCTGCCTCAACGCCATCCTGCCCCAGAAACACCTGCAAAAAGTCCGGAAACACCTCGAACTCCTGGCCGAAATAAAGCCGGATGCGATAATCGCGGCCGACCCCGGTGTCATTTCCCTGGCCCGGGAACATGCTCCCCATATTCCCCTGCCCCTGAGCACCCAGGCTGGAACGTACAATGCCCCCTCGGCACGATTCTGGAAAGAACAGGGAGTGGACAGGGTCAATCTGGCCAGGGAGCTTTCCCTGACGGATATCCGGGAGATGTCCCGCCGGCCCGGCCTGCCGCAGCTGGAAATGTTCGTGCACGGAGCCATGTGCATGGCCCTGTCCGGACATTGTCTGCTCAGTGCTCATCTA
Organism: Desulfonatronospira sp.; assembly: GCA_003554505.1. Taxonomy (GTDB): domain Bacteria; phylum Desulfobacterota; class Desulfovibrionia; order Desulfovibrionales; family Desulfonatronovibrionaceae; genus Desulfonatronospira. The sequence goes on from PWGS01000261.1 coordinate 1,377, forward strand.
AACAAAAGATCCGCCAACCAGGGTCTTTGCACCCATCCCTGCCGTTTCGACTACAGGGCCAGGGCCCTGGCCCTGGAGGAAAGAACCAGGCCCGGGGAGATCACCTGGCAGCTCTGGGAGGAGGAAGGGTTTTCCAGGATTTTCAGCTCCCAGGATCTTTGCCTGGTCAGGTTTCTGGGGTGGCTTCTGCGCCAGGGGATTTCTTCCCTGAAAATCGAGGGGCGCATGAAGAGTGTGTCCTACCTGGGAGTGACTACAGATGTCTACAGGACAGCCATGGACGATCTTTCCCGCGGGCGTTTCAGGCCCGGGCTGTACCTTGAAGAGCTGGCAAGCGTCAGCAGCAGGCCCCTGGGCTCCGGGTTCTTTCTGCCCGCAAGCAAAATCTTCAGCAACCCTGCCCTGGAATCAGGGCGCAAAAAGATCCTGGCCAGCGTGGAAAAGAAGCTTGGAGGGCAGAGGTGGCTGGTGCAGGTGAAGTCCAGGTGGTCCCGGGACATGGACCTGGAAGTGGTGCTGCCGGGACTTGAAAGACCCGGACTGCGGCAGGGAGATTACCGCCTGGAGGGAATAAACCAGGAGGAGCTGCGAACCGTGCATTCAGGTCAGCAGGTGGTTTTGACCACCGCTCATGAGCTTATCAAAGAGCACCTGCTCCTGCGCAGGGCCTGATTTTCGGTTGAAATCAGTATCTTTCCAGTTCCTGCCGGTAGCAGTCCTGGATGAGGCCGAAAGATTGCCGCACAAGATCCTTGCGGGTTTTTTCAGCTGCGTTTATGGGGCTGAAGATCTCCACCTCGGCCTGGACCCGGGAGTGGGTGAAGAGTTTTAGTATGTGGGTGATAAAAAGTGTGCGGGGCCAGACTACCCGCCTGCGCCGGGCGGAATCGACGGGCATTCCGTCCAGCATGCAGTAGCGGATACATACCGGCTGAACCCGGGTGCCGGCATGTATGGCGGACTGAAAAAGAGCCGGCCTGAATGGAAAAAGTCCTTCCCCGTCGGAGGTCCCGGCTTCGGGAAAGAGAGTCAAAACAAAGTCCTGCCTCAAAAGATCCGAAATCTGTCTTATTTCCCGGCGAAGCCCTGCCGGACTGCGTCTTTCCACGAATACTGTACCGCCGAACCTGGCCATGCGCCCCAGAAAAAAGGTCCTGGAAAGTTCCACCGAAGAAATGAACAGCATGGGCCTGATTGAGGAAAGGATGAAAATATCCTTGTAGGAAAGATGGTTGGAGACCACAAGGGTCCCGGGTCTGATCCCCTGGCCCCCGGTATGATCCACAATGTTCACCCTGACTCCCATTATTTTGAGCAGCAAAGGGGTGAAAAAGCCGGTGTTCCTGGAATACCAGTGCAGCCTCTGATTGAAATCGCGGACCAGCATGGCCAAGGTGCAGGAGGCCAGGGCATAGCAGGCTGCCAGGGCCAGGGAAGCTGCAATACGAAATACCCACCTTATCCACTTCATATGTTCGGGGCTTTGTTATTTCAGTTACTTACTCTTGAAACCCTGCCTGCCCCGTGAAATTTCCTTCATTTCACTGGGGTCATAAAAAACAAGAAAAATTTGTGCTATGGCGCTGGAATTTTCCGCCTTTGTCGGGGTCGGGGTCGGTATCGGAATCGGTATCGAAAATACCGGGCAGCTTTTTACATGACTTTGTCTATCGGATTTGATTCTGACTTCGACCCCGATCCCGACCCCGACCCCGACTCCGATGATAATGTAAGCATAAACAGTTAAGTGGCCAGGGGTAAATTTTTCGCTTGGGTTGCGGGCATGGCCAGCATTAGGTTTAAACTCAAGTACGCAAGGACAAAAGCTTAAAATAAAAGCATGAAAATGTATTTCAGGATTTCTATGTATTCTCCAAGAGTTGTTCCCTGGATTTTATACTGCTTATGCAAACCAGTGCCGAAATGCAAGGACTGACGTCTCAAGCCGCGGCTTGAAAAAGAT
>PWGS01000212.1 GCA_003554505.1 Desulfonatronospira sp.
CAGAAATGCCATACTCAAGGCCGATGCGGAAAAGGTTTTCCCCGGCCTGTACTTCGTGGTAGACATGTTCATCGTCGGCTACCGGCTCAGGTCGTTGCACCGGTTCAGGATCCGGCGTGGCCGGGGGCTCTTCCTCCAGCGCGGCCAGCTTCTGGCGCATGTCGTCAATGTTTTCCCGCTGCACTTCCAGCCTGCGGTTTAAATCCCGGGATGTTTCCCAGACATCTGCAAAGGCCCCCTGTCTTTGTTCAGCCTGCTCCTCGATGCGTTGCACGCGCTGCTCCACGGTCTCCAGCCTGGAGGAGATCTCCTGTATTTCCTGGGATGTTACGTCGTCTCCGCCTCTGGCGAATACGACCACCAGGATAATAACCAGGACAATGCCCGCTCCTCCGGCAATATAGGGTATCAGATTGTCCGGGGGACGGCCAAGGCCGAACTGCTTGCGCCTGGGGTTGTTGCCTTCTCCGGGCTGATCCTCGTCCAGGTCATCGAGTTTGTTTATCCAGTTTTTCCTTTCCACAGCGTTACCTCTCATTTATGAAAAAGGTTTTAAGCAGCTACAGTTTTTTTTAATATTACAGTTATGGACAGGCAGCAGTCAAGATCCAATGTGTTTTGCAGCCTTGAGCATGGCTGCGGTCAGCCTGCTCAGGTCCCCGGACTCTATGATATACGGGGGCATTATGTAAATGAGATTCATAAAAGGCCTGATCCATACCCCTTCCTCAACGAACATCTTCTGGATGTCGCCTACCGGGACCTGCCGGTGCAGCTCCAGAACACCAATGGTGCCCAGTACCCTTGCCCGGCGTACGCCGGGAAGCTTATTTCCGGGCATGAGTTCTTTTTGCATCTGCTCCTGGATGCGGGCGGTCTTTTCCTGCCAGCCGTTTTCCTGCAGAAGGCGGATGCTGGCCAGGGAAACGCTGCAGGCCAGGGGATTGGCCATGAAGGTGGGGCCGTGCATGAAAACGCCGGGATCACCCCGGCAGATGGTTTCGGCGACTTGCGTGGTGCAAAGTGTGGCGGCCATGCTCATGTACCCCCCGGTGAGGGCCTTGCCCAGGCAGATTATGTCCGGGGTGATCCCGGCGTGTTCGCATGCAAAGAGTTTTCCGGTGCGGCCAAAACCCGTGGCGATTTCATCGGCGATAAGAAGTACATGGTACTTGCGGCAAAGTTCCCGCACCCGGGACAGGTAGTCCGGTGAATACATGCGCATTCCCCCGGCTCCCTGGACTACGGGTTCCAGGATGAAAGCGGCCAGTTCCTTATGGCGTTCGGCCATTATCTCTTCTACAGCCTGAAGTTCCCGGGGGCTGCACTCCTGGTCAAAGGCGGATTCCGGAGCCGGGGAAAAGATATTCCTGGGGAGAAAGCCGGAATAAAGGCTGTGCATACCGTTATCGGGATCACACACGGACATGGCCCCGAAGGTGTCTCCGTGGTAGCCGCATCTAAGGCTCAAGAATTTTTTCCTGGATGCAACTCCTCTGGCCTGCCAGTACTGCAGAGCCATTTTCAGGGCCACCTCCACGGATACAGATCCGGAATCACAGAAAAAGACTTTGTCCAGCCCTTCCGGAGTGATGCGGATAAGTTCCCGGGCCAGGTCTATGGCCGGTTCATGGGTAAGCCCTCCGAACATGACGTGAGAAGTCTTCTCGGACTGCCTGGCCAGAACCTGGTTGAGTTCTGGATGGTTGTAGCCGTGGATCATGGCCCACCAGGAAGACATGCCGTCAATGAGCTCTTCGCCTGTGGCAAGCCTTATACGCACACCTCTGGCCGACTCCACCGGATAGACCGGGAGAGGGTCGATGAGTGAAGTGTATGGATGCCAGATATGTTCGCGGTCGAACGAGAGTTTTTCTTTCCAGTCCATGTCTGATGGGGTTCCTTGATTAAAGCTTATCCTGCAACCTCAGGCCTCTAATTTTTTCTTTTGTCGTCAGCAGGTCGGGGCCCATGCAAGGGTCGGTCCCTTTTGACCATAAATGTCTGACCGTTCCTTATCCTGAAAGAAAACCAGCTGGTTCCGTATACGGAAAGAAAGATCTTCCGTATGGAAATCCACTATCCAACAACACTGTCCAGAGGCAGACATTCTATGCCCATGTTTTTCATGTCCTCGATATTGTTGTCTGCTACACGCTGCGAACTGGCTGAGCATGCATCAGTGACCACAACAACCCTGTAATCACGCGCCAGAGCGTCCACAGCGGTGGAGCGGATGCAGTTGGGGTACTGAGTGCCGGCTATGGCCAGGGTCTTGATGTTCAGGCGGCGCAGCAACAGGTCGAACTCGGTGAATAAAAAGGCGCTGAATCGCTTTTTTACCAGGATGTAATCCTCCGGCCTGACCTCCAGGCCGTCAACAATCTCAGCGCCTCTTGTCCCGGTTACGCATATGCCCCCCTTGTCCATAAAGAGCTGCAGCCGGGTGTACTCAAGGTCGCTGGCGTCCTGGCGGTGGCCCCTGACAACATATATCACCGGCCACTTATTGTTTCTGAAGTGTTCGGCAAGGCTGCGGATAGCCGGGATGGTTTCCATGGCCCCGGGAACATGGCAGGGTGAGTCCGGCAGAACAACATCGTTTTGCATGTCGATAACGGCCAGGGCGGGGTTGTCCTTGGATGTCATATATACCTCAAGAGCAGCTGTTTTACCTGGATCCTGCAATGCTGCATGTTTTACCGCAGGTCCTCAAAAAAATTTGCCGGCTGGAAAAAACTGTATTGGTGCAGAAAGCCTGCAGTATCCAGAAGAATCCAGCATCCAATCAAAAGGAAAAGGCTGCAGGCGAATATTTTGATGAACTTCATGGGCAGCCTTGCAGCAAAACGGCAGCCAAGCAAGAGGGCCGGGGTTGTGACTGCAAGAATACCCAGGGTGGCTCCTGCCACCACCGGCCAGAATGCTTCAAAAGCCCCGGCCAGGGTGATTACAGCCAATTGGGTCTTGTCCGCCATTTCCAGAAGGAAAAAACCCAGGGCTGAGGCCAGGAAAATACTTCCTGTGGAACGCTGCTTAAAGTTTTTGTCGTCCTCCGGGATGAGCACCCAGAAAGCCATGATAACAAAAACGCTCCCCACGATCCAGCCCTGCCATTCCGGGCTTATAATACTGAACAGCCAGACTCCGAGAAGAGCAGACAGCGCCTGGTTGGAAAAAAGCCCGACAACCATGCCCCAGAAAACGGGCCAGGGACGCTTGAACTGAACTCCCAGTAAAACGGCCAGGAAAAGGGAGCGATCTCCTATCTCGGCTATACCTACGGCGAATAATGATGCAAGGAAGGCTTCCATTGAGGTGATCCAGGGCCGGG
>PWGS01000193.1 GCA_003554505.1 Desulfonatronospira sp.
CAGCCGACCTGGCCAGCTCGGGCAGCTTCTCTGGTCCAAATATCACAAGGCCTACCAGGAGGATAATGACAATTTCCCCCATGCCTATACTTAACACCTGCAGCCACCCCTCTCCATATTTGCAAAGGAATATGCTCGCCGACCAACGAACCAACAGTGAATCCGGGCATTTGGGCGCGATTTGAGCCTCAGGGGTCCGTTTCGCGCCTCTATATCACTTCCGTAACGGACAGTCTCGGCGGCAATCAGCCAGGTCACTCAAAAAGTGGTTGCGCTGTTGACACCGAGAAATTCCAAACATCGACAGAGTCTCTTCGAAAGCAACCGGCGACCAGCCAAATCGTAAGTACACGGGTGTTTTTTAACATAGAAAAATCACATGGCTATCGGTGCATCTGCAGACCCCATCATCCTTCTTTTGGGGCTTTCTCTTCAGGCTCGGATGCTCCCTTTCTGAATTCTCCAATGGCTTCGCCCAGTGCTTTCCCCACATCAGGCAGCTTGCCTGGACCAAATATTATCAGGGCGATCACCAAAATCAGGATTAGCTCTGTCCAGCCGAACCTCATCACAACCACCTCCCAGTATTTTTCAGTCCCTGGTCACAATTTCAGTATATCAAACGGGCCTTGCACCTTGCTATGCAACAAAATACCAGAACCTGACCTATTTAGCTGCCTCCCGGAAACAACCCCTGACGCGGAAGCCAGTTCATCTGAGGGGGGATTTACATTCCGCTCCACGAGATGAACGCGTTTGAGCGTCCCTTTGCCCGCTTGCTTTCTCCGTGAAAGCCACCAGGTTACTTCCCCCCTCCTCTCTTTGCTGCCGGTAGGTGCAAGGAGAGGATGAGAGTTGGATTGGAAAGCGGCAACTTGACGTCCGGACCGTTTCATCCTCTATTTCTATAATGAAAGGTCAACAGCAGCTGCTCATTTTCACCGGACATCCAAAACTTGGGACAGGTGCAGACTTACGACAAAATATGCGTCGCAATCACATGTGAAAGTTTACTGTATCTTCCCCGTTACATGTCACATGTTGTCCACAATGGCTTTGGCCTGCTTGATGAAGTGAATGATGGGCCGGTGCGCCGGACACACATAAGCGCATATACCGCATTCAATGCAGTCCCACAGGTCCCATTCATCTTCGATAGTGTCGTATATTTCGTTTTCTGCCAGTATGCTCAGTTGATTGGGATACATCCAATTGGGACAGTGTTCCACGCACAGACCGCATCTTCGGGGGATGAACACGGTGTTGTACCGCAGATTCCCGGTTCCCTATTTCCCAGCAAATGGCTCTGATATTTCTCCTGTAATAACCTCCCGCGCAACCCGATCAGGGGGACATTCAAACACTGGTACCAGCCAGACAGATCAAGGTCCCTTCTCGGAGCTCCTTATCTCCTCACCGGCTCCTCAAGTGTCTGTAGTACAAGAGGTATTTATGTGTAGAGATTGTGTGCGCAACATCTTCAAAATGTACATGGCAGCACCTGCTCAACTACCATCAGTTTGCATCTCAAACCCTCTACACAGATGTTACAATAACTCTAGTTTGATAGCAACGGTTTCGGTAAAGCAGTACGAGCCAAGCACATGGGGGTGGAGACCCACGACTTCAAGCGCTTATCCAAAGTATGGTATGAACGGTTGCGGTCTGCTGATCGGTGCATGAACTTAGACAACCTGGTATGGAAGAGCCCTGTCAACCCACTCAACGGGCAGCTGCATGTGCTGTTGTCGTTTGTTTTCTTTCGGAGCTCATGGTACTCAGTCCCTTCAAGGCACAGGGGGCAGCGAGCGAGCGGGGCAATATGCGACGGTTGATCAATCTGGTATTCGCGTGTTGGTTAACGCATGACCCTGATCCGTCGGGAGCTATCTCAGTCTAATATCGTGCGTTCGGCCGAAGCCTAGCAACATAGGTTGCTCGAGAATACTCCTTACCGCAGCCGGGCTCGCACGCTGCCCCCTGTGCCCTGTGTTGTTATCATCTATCGGTTAACTACCTGGTCTGCACCCTGCATGACATAGGTTTCCTTGGCGACTTCCTGACCGATGGCCCACACGAAACCGAGCAGCTCACGGGCCACAGCGACGATGGCTTTGTTCTTTGGTTTTCCCCGTCCCACCAGTCGTCGGTATTTACCGTTGAGCCGGTCCTGCGCCGTCCAGGAAATCTGCTTGACCTTCTCGGATACATGCTCCTGGCGCTTTCTCAGCGTCCGGCTGACCCTTGGTGGATGACGATAGTGCCAGGCAGCCTCCACCGCCACCCGCCGCACATGCTGGTTGCCCGTCTTGGTAATCGAACCCCTATTCTGTCGGGCACCGCTGGACCATTCGCTGGGAACCAGCCCCGAATACGACATGAGTCCCTTGGGATGATAAAACCGGGTCAAATCTCCCAGCTCAGCCACTAAAGTGACAGCAGTCAACAGTCCCACCCCGCGCAATGCCTGCAAAGCGGCGATGAGTGCTGCATGGGGACCTGTCCTGGCCATATGCTCCATCCGTTTGTCCAATCGATGCATGCGCTGGGATATCTCATCAAGTCCGTGGATGTACTCCGTCAGGATGAACTGCTGGGCCGGTTGTTGAAGCTTCAGTCCATTCAACCAGCTCCGGTGACGCACCGTCCAGGGGTTTACCCCTTCTGGTGGATAGTATCCCAGACGGAGCAGCATCTTGCCCAGTTGCTGGCGCAGGCGGTGACGTGCCACCTTGGCATCCTCCCTTGTCCGCACCAGATCCCGCAGCGCCTCGTGCACTTCATCCGGAACCCAAACAACCGGCAGGTCTCCACTTCGCAGCATCTGCACCAGCATACAGGCATCACGGCGGTCCGTCTTCACCCGGTCACCCGGGCGACGGGGTACCAGCGAGGGTGCAACCACCACGCAGGTCACATCCCGACGTGTCAGCTGGCGATAGATGCCGTAACCGCAGGGCCCTGCTTCGTACGCCACCAGCAGATGCTCCTTGGGACCCAGTCTCCGTAGATGCCTCCACAGCGCCTCCGCAGTGTTGACGATCTTACCTCGATGCTCGATGTCTCCCCAGCGTCCCCGCGTAATGGCGATGTCGATTGTCTCCTTGTGCACATCCAGACCGACAAATATGGTATCATTCATAGTGCCGGCTCCTCTCATGGATCTTAGTGTTAAGGCCAGCATACCCCAGAGGGGCCGGCTCTTCCATTGTGTCTAACAACACCCATAATGATAATGTTCGGCAACTGCAGCGGACACTGTACCTGTCGGTCAAGGAACCAAAGTCGACGGTCGTGCACAATCGACCGTGTGACAGCTTCCGAATGTCGCA
>PWGS01000058.1 GCA_003554505.1 Desulfonatronospira sp.
AATGCATCTCGGCCATTTCCGCTGCTATTTCCTGCAGCCGGGAAAAGTTTTTCTCGTCGTGGTGATTCTTGCTGAATAAAAGCCCGATCCCGCTTATGGCCTGTATTTCCCTGGCCCAGCGCAGCCAGGCGTCCGCAGGGTCCTCTCTTCCAGACATTCAGGCCTCCTGGAAGGGATTAATAATCACCGTACTCGGAAGAATACTTTTCATCCAGTTCCCTGGTAATACTTACAGCCTCTTCTGCAGGCAGTCCCCTGGCTTTTTTCTCTTCTATCCAGTCATCGACCACCATATCCAGGCGCTCGATCCATCTGTCCTCTTCTTCCCCGGACAATTCAATAACCTCGATGCCGTGCTCATCCCTGGCAAACTGGAGGCCTTCCCTGGAGGCGTCGGCAAAAATTTCACCATACTTTCTGGCAAACTCATCATTCAGTTCTTCAAATACCTCCTGCACTTCCGCCGGAAGTGCATCCCAGGTGTTTTTGTTCATGATCTTTACGAAAGCCATATTATAAAGAAATGGAGTCTTGGTTATATGATCTATTACTTCGGCCAGCCTGAACCCCTGCAGGGTATCGTTGGGCGCCAGTATGGAATTCACAAGTCCCTGGTCCAGGGCAAGGTAAGCCTCGGACATGGGCATGGCATGAGGAACGGCGCCCAGGGTTTTCACCGGCACCGCACTGCCTCCCACTGCACGCATCTCCAGACGCTCCATATCCTCCAGTTTTTCAACCGGTATCTTGCTCATGACATTGCCGGGCCCGGTAGCCCAGAACATAAGCACCTTGACATCGGAAAACTCATCCACATCCAGCTCTTCCTTGAATCTTTTGTACCCTTCGTGCGCTGTCATGGAAGCTGCTACTGAGTTGACATTCTGATAACCGGGCAACTCAAAAACCTCTGTCAGGGGAAACATTCCCGGGGTATAGGACGGGCAGGTACTGCCGATATCCGCCACTCCCGCCTCTACCCCGTTATATATCTCCCTTGCGCCTAAAAGGGACTCCCCTGCGTGAAGACTGATTTTCACCTTTCCATCGCTTCTTGCCTCCACTTCGTCTATCCAGGCCTTATGCCCCTTGTCCACCTGGGGATGCGAGGCAGGCCAGAAAGTTACCATGCTCAGCTCTACAGGACCGTCCAGGGCTTCAGCCTGATCTTCATCATTTTCAGGAGCACATCCAGATACCAGGATAAAAATCAGACAGCAAACAAACACGAATAAAAACAACGTATTGCGTTTCATAATAAATTATCCTTCTAGCAGGTTTAAAAGTGAAACATGCTCACACTTTTCCCCGACGCATATTTTATCTCCACCAAGATGAAGCACTAATAACTTTTTCTCCAAGAAACAAGCAAATTTTTAAGAGCTTCATCGTATTTGGACTTTAAGCACAGACTTCATGTATTTTCATTCTGCTACACCCTCTCTATGGCCGGCCAATGTTTTCCTTGAAGCCCTCTCTGCCAGGTGCTAAATTCTTGTGCATGCAAAGACGAATTGCCCGCGAAATAAAAATCGGCAACACAGGTATCGGTGGGGACAACCCCATCCGGGTACAGAGCATGACCAACACCCCCACCCGGGATGTGCAGGCCACCTTGAAGCAGATCAACAGCCTGGTCCGGGCCGGCTGTGAACTGGTCCGGGTAGCCGTACCGGACATGGAATCCGCACTTAGCCTGCCCGGGATCAAAAGCCGGTCTCCTGTCCCCCTTATCGCGGATATTCATTTCGATCACCGCCTGGCGCTCAAATCGCTGGAGGCCGGGATGGATGGACTGCGCCTGAACCCGGGCAATATTGGAAGCCCGGACAGGGTATCCAGGGTGGTGCAGGAGGCTGGAAAACGCGGCGTTCCCATCCGTATAGGGGTCAACAGCGGGTCAGTGGAAAAAAAGCTGCTGGAAAAGTACGGCGGTCCTGTACCCGAGGCCATGGTGGAAAGCGCTGTGGGTCATGTCCGCCTCCTGGAGGAACAGGGCTTTGAGCTTATAAAGATCTCTCTTAAGTCCTCTTCTGTACCGGATACCATAAAGGCCTACAGTCTCATGGCTGAAAAACGCGACTACCCCCTGCACATAGGGATAACCGAGGCCGGCACACCCCTGCGCGGAGCCGCCAAGTCCGGTGTGGGGCTGGGTGTTCTTCTGCACCTGGGGCTGGGCGACACCCTGCGCGTCTCTTTAACCGGCGATCCGGTCCAGGAAATGACCGTGGCCTGGGAAATTCTACGGTCCCTGGGGCTCAGGCAGAGGGGACCGGAAATCATATCCTGCCCCACCTGCGGACGGACAGAAATAGATCTTCCGGCACTGGCCCAGGCGGTGGAAGACAGGCTTAGAGAAGTGGACAAGGTGTTTACAGTGGCTGTAATGGGCTGCGTGGTCAATGGCCCCGGAGAGGCCCGGGAGGCCGATATAGGCCTGGCCGGGGGCCGGGATTGCGGGATAATTTTCCAGAAGGGCGAGATTGTTCGCAAGGTCAGGGGGAAGGAACTGATTCCGGAGTTCATGGCTGAACTGGACCGATTTTTGGGCTTGACATAACTTGCGCCTGCAAATAATTTAATTTGTTTATTCCGGCAAGGATCAGCTCAGCGCGTGCCTGCTGATTGCGCATGGCACGGACACAATCATCAACCATTAAACATTGCTCTCTTAAATGAGGGCCGAATGACCAAAAGGAGTTAACTGATGCAGGCAAGGTATGAAACGCTTTTGCTGCTGAACCCCGAGCTGGGCTCAGACGGAAGCAATGCACTGCTGGAGAAATTCTCCGGCGTACTGGAAAAAAACGGCGGCCAGGTCATCAAGAATGACGACTGGGGACTGAAAACCCTGGCCTATCCCGTCAAGAAACAGACCCGCGGCCGCTACATCCGCATGGAGTATTCCCTCCCGGCTGCCCGGGGCTCGGAATTTGAGCGCAACATCCGTATTGCAGACGGCGTGTTTAAGTTTTTGACAGTAAAACTGCCCCAGGAAAAGGCTCAGGAGGAAGAATAAGCATGGTATACAAGAAATTCGCCCCCCGGAAAAAGTTCTGCCGTTTCTGCGCCTCCAAGGAAAATATCCTGGACTACAAGAACGTGGATATGCTCAAGGACTTCGTTACCGACCGGGGCAAAATCATAGCCCGCAGGATCACCGGCAACTGCGCCAAGCACCAGAGGGCGCTCACCACTGAAATCAAAAAGGCCAGACAGATGGCACTGCTGTATTACACTGCGACTCACAGCACAGACGTCAGGAAAAAGACAACCTAGGAGTAATCAAAAATGCAGCTGATATTAAGAGCAGACGTGGACAACC
>PWGS01000133.1 GCA_003554505.1 Desulfonatronospira sp.
CAAATGCCCCCGCTGCTGGGTCTACAGCGAGGATCTGGGCCCGGATGCGGATGCTGATGCGGTGTGTCCCAGGTGCAGCCAGGTGGTGGGCGGTGAATAATTGCGCGCAGACAGGCGTTCAACCCTTTGGGCCTTAAGGCACAGGGGGACTGTCCCCCGCTATGTACTGATTTTGCCAAATGCAACCCGCTTGCGTTTGTATATGATTTGATTGAAGCAGGTAGTAGCTTGCGGGGACTGTCCCCAAGGAGGTAGCAAGTGCCGGACAGATATAAGCTGGTTATAATTTTGTCTGCCGCGATCCTGGTGCTGGATCAGGTGACCAAGATATGGATCGAGAGCAGTCTGGCTCTGGGAGAGACAAGAACTGTCATTCCGGGTTTTTTCAACCTGGTTTTTGTTCTCAACCCTGGTGCAGCCTTCGGTTTTCTGGCGGATCTGGAAGGCAGCCTGAGGACCTATTTCTTCCTGGGGGCCACCGGTCTGGCTGTGGTGCTCATAATTCACCTGCTTAGAACAGTGCAGCGCCAGGATTATTATCTGTTCACGGCCCTGGGCCTTATCCTGGGCGGGGCCCTGGGGAACATGATTGACCGCATCCGGCTGGGCATGGTCATCGATTTTCTTGATTTTCACCTGGGCAGCCATCACTGGCCGGCTTTCAACGTTGCAGATATTGCAATTTCAGTGGGAGCTGTTCTGCTTATAGTCTCTTTTTACAAGAAAAAGCGCCATGAAGCCGATTCTGATTGAAATAGGGGGCTTTAGCATCTATGCCTTCGGGTTTTTCATGGCCGCCGCCTATCTGCTGGCCATGGCCTGGGGCATGCGCGAGGCCGGGCGCAAGGGCCTGGATGGCGGGCTGGTCCTTGAATTCGGCTTTTATGTGCTCATAGCCGGACTGGCCGGCTCCAGGCTTTTTTATTTTCTATTGTATCCAGGCGAGTTTGAAGGGTCCCTGATCAGGGTACTTACCTTCTGGGACGGAGGTCTGGTGCTCATAGGCGGAGGGATAACCGGGGCCGTAGCCCTCATGTTCTACCTGAGTCTTAAAAAGCAGGACATCAGGGCCTGGCTGGATGCCCTGGCCCCTGCCGCCGCTCTGGGGCTGGTAGTGGGCTGGATGGGCTGCATGTTCGCCGGCTGCGGTTATGGGCGCCCCAGCGAAGTTCCATGGTCGGTCACCTATACCCATCCCGATTCCCTGGGACCTCTGTTTGTAAGTCTGCATCCGGCTCAATTGTATCACGTCCTGGCTGCCCTGGTTGTCTTTATTGTACTTCTGGCCCTGCGGGGCAGGCTGAAACTGAAAGGACAGGTTGCAGGACTTTTTCTGATGCTGTATGCTGTAAGCACTATAGCGGTGGATTTTTTCCGCTACCAGTACGAGGCCATGCTGTGGATCTTCAGTCCTGTCCAGGCTGTGAGCGTGGTTTTGCTGGCTGTGGGTCTGGCACTTTTTGTGCATAAGAAAACATAACCATAACTGTTCAGGGCTTACAAGTAACTTCAAGCGTAGGTACAATTAATTCAGGATGTTGCTGTCATACAGTTTTGTCATTTTATGCGTACGGCACGGACCACTCCCCTCCTTGCTAAGGAGGGGCCGGGATGGTTCGTTCTAAAGGATCACTTCCTTATTTAGGTTGCTCACAGGTTTGAGCCCGGGCGTGCCCGGGGGAGACGCTTTTAACCCTCAAGTTTCCAGGAATACTCATGTTTGAAATACCGGTAGTCGAGATTTTCAGGGCCAGTCCATGGGCCCTGCTGCTACTTATTATCCCCATTCTGCCTAATTTGTGGGCCATCCTGCACATATTCCGCTGTGATTTCGATACGGCCCAGGAAAAACTGGCCTGGCTGGGCGTGTCCGTTTTCATTCCTTTTCTAGGCGGGCTCTTGTATCTTTTTGTGGGGCGAAGAAGAGGGACCAGGGTATGTTGATAGTCAAGACCTTATTGCTGGCTGCCGCTGTTTTTGTCCTGAGTGCCTGCGTAACCATGCAGTCTGATACGGATCGCATGCAGATGCAGATAAGAAACCTGGAGCGCCAGCAGCATCAGGACCGGCAGGAGATGCAGCAGGAACTGGAGCAGTACCGGGAAGAACTGGCTGCCGCCACCAGGGCTATGGAAGAAAGAATATCCGAGGCCGGAAGCCCTGTACAGGCAAGTCAGGCCAACATGTGGGCCGAACTGGAATCCCTGCGGGTGCAGGTTGCTACCATGAGCGGCAACCTGGATGCCCTGGAGAGGAAGGTATCCATGATGGGAGAGGACCAGGATATTCCGGAGGAGGTCAGGGCCCTGCAGGAAAGGACTGAAAAACTGGACAGGCACCTGCAGACCATGGCCAGCCGGCTGGGTGTGGATCTTCACGACGAGGGGGAAACTGCGGCTGTTCCAGCTGATCCCGAGCTCGAGCCTGTAGATGATCCTCAGACCGCCAGGGTTCTATATCAGCGCGCCCTGGACTCATTTTACGACCGGGAGTACCAGCGGGCCCAGTCCTTGTGGGAAGAGTTCGCTGAGAATTTTCCCGGCCATGACCTGATTTCCAATGCCTATTTCTGGCAGGGGGAGTCGTTTTACCAGATGCAGGAGTACGCCGAGGCCGCCCTGGCCTACCAGGAAGTCATTGACAATTATCCGGACAGCAACAAGATTACCGCCAGCATGCTCAAACAGGGAATGTCCTTTATTGAGCTGGGTAGAGAAGAAGCCGGGAGAATGGTTCTTAATGAACTCCTGGAAGAGTACCCGGACAGCGCAGAAGCCAGAAGGGCCGGAACATTTATGTCTGAACAGGACCTGTAACCTGCAAAGAGTTTCTAAGTATGCAGACAGCTGAAGAATTTTCCAAAATAATTTCCCTGCACTTTTCGCCTGATGTGGTGCGAAAGCCCATGATGTACAACCTGGCCAAGAAGTTCGACCTGACCTTTAATATCCTCAAGGCCAAAATAAGCCCCAGGGAAGAGGGGCATATGATCCTGGAGCTTTCCGGCGACCTGGAGGATTACAAAAAAGGTGTTTCATATCTGCAGGAGCACGGCATAAGTATCAGAGACGTGGCCCAGTCCATGACCCGGGACGAGAACCTGTGCACTCACTGCGGAGTATGTACTGCCCTTTGCTTCAACAGGGCCCTAAGCCTGGACAAGGTCACCAGAAAAATAATTTTTGACGAAGCCAGATGTACCGCCTGCGGCAACTGCACCCGAATATGTCCGGTGGGAGCGATGCAGGTGGAGTCCAACGGGGATTTCTGAGCAGAAGATGATGCCCCTGCAACAGGTTATTTTCCAGGCGCAGCTATG
>PWGS01000211.1 GCA_003554505.1 Desulfonatronospira sp.
ACCGGGCAGCTTTTTACATGACTTTGCCTACCGGATTTGATTCCGACTTCGACCCCGATACCGATACCGATCCCGACCCCGATGATAAGCGTAAGCATAGACAGTTAAATGGCCAGAGGTAACTTTTTCGCTTGGGTTGCGGGCATGGCCAGCATTAGCGACTTTAGCGACGTCCCCTGGCCTCTCCGCTAAAGCCGATTAAGTCTCTGACCCCTGACCTCTGACTTCTGACTTCTGACCTCTTTGTCTGCAAAAATGGCCGCCATCCGGTCCAGGATCTCTTCCGGGGTGAGGCTGCCGGTGTCAATGGAAACAGCATCCGGAGCCGGCACCAGAGGGGCGATGGCCCTCTTGCTGTCCTGGGTGTCTCGGCGGCGCATCTGTTCCATTATCTGTTCTTCATCTGCCTCCCGGCCCATTTCCTGGAGCTGCCTGCACCTTCTTGCCGCCCGCACCCCTGCATCCGCCTGCAGAAAGAATTTACATGAGGCATCAGGAAACACCACCGTGCCCATGTCCCTGCCTTCGGCCACCAGAGAGGGCTCCCGCCCCATTTTCTGCTGAGACTTTTTCATGTACTCCCGTACCACTTTAAGGGCGGCGATGCTGGAGGCCAGCATTCCCACTTCCTCGGTGCGCACCTGGTCTCCGATTACCCTGTCTTCCAGAAGAAGGCAGCTGTCCGGACCGGCTCCTTTGAGAGTAAAACGCATGCCATCAAGCCTTTTGGCCAGTTCCTCCTCCTGCATTTCAGCAGCCGAGGGTCCAAGCATCCAGGCTGCAGCACGGTACATGGCACCGGTATCCAGATAGGCGATCTGCAGCCTGCGGGACAGACCCCTGGCCAGGGTGGTCTTGCCCACGCCTGCCGGGCCGTCGATGGTGATTGTGACAGGCCCAGTGCTCAACCGATTATCTCCTGCATATATTTTATCAGTGTCTCGTTTTCCTCCCGGGTGCCGATGCTCACCCGCAAAAGGGGAGAGAACCCGTAGCTGTCCAGGGGGCGGATGATTACTCCGCGCTTTAAAAGCTCCTGGAAGATATGGCCCGCGTTCACCGGGGGCTGGAACATGATGAAGTTGGCCTGGGAAGGATAGACTCTGCAGCCCAGTTCTTCAAGTTCGCGGGACAGGGATTCCCGTCCACGGGTAATGACCGAAAGAGACTTTTGCATGAAATCATTGTCCTTCAAGGCGGCCTGCCCGGCCTTTTCCGCCAGGATATTCACGCTGAAGGGCAGTCTGATGCGGCGCATGTGATCCGCCAGAATCCCGGGCAGGATGGCGTAGCCGAGCCTCAGGCCGGCCAGGGCATGCATTTTGGAAAAGGTGCGCAGTACCACCAGGTTTGAATCGTTTCTAAAAAAAGACAGCATGGAGTAATGCTCCCCAGGCACTGCAAAGTCGATATAAGCCTCGTCCACCACCAGACAGCATCCTTGAGGCAGCTGTGAGGCGAACCGGTCCAGCTCAGATGCAGGGGCTGCATATCCGGAAGGGTTGTCCGGGTTGGTCAGAAAGACCACCCTGGTATGGGAGTCCACAAGCTTTAGAAGTTCTTTCAGGTTGAAGCTGAAATCCGGGTTTAATTTTGCCTGGCGAAATTCCACCCCGCTAAGCCTGGCCTGCAGCCTGTAAATGCTGAAACAGGGGTCAAAGGCCACTATGTTGTCCCGGCCCGGAACCGACAGCATGCGGATCAAAAGGTCTATAAGCTCGTCTGATCCATTGCCGCAGACTATGCAGGCAGGGTCAAGCCCCAGATGGCCGGCAACGGCCCGGCAAAGCTCCGGGTTGTTGGCCCCGGGATAGCGAAAGACCAGGCCGGAATTGCGGGTTATGGCTTCCTGCACCACCGGGGAAACCCCCAGGGGGTTTTCGTTGCTGGCCATCTTAATGACCCGGCTCAGACCGTACTTGTGTTTTATTTCATCGATGCCAAGGCCCGGGGAGTAGGGCTTGAATGATTTCACTTCTTCCCGGATGAAGGGGCTGAAATTTTCTGACATGGTTATCTGGACATTGCCTGTATTGGTTTTTTAAATGTTTTGGATGATCAGCTGCGGCAACAGCTTTTGATGCGCTTTTCCAGCTCCTGCTCACAGGATGTGAGCAAAAGAAAGGTGCCCCGGGGCAGATCACTGCTTTCCGGGCCGGACAGGTTGGCCCATACCGGGACCATTTTCAGGGAGCCCCAGTTGGTACCCTCCACAACCAGGTCAATTTTCATTTCCCGGCCGATGGGAAGCTTACGTTCTCCTGGTATGAAGAATCCCTTCTGACCCAGAAAGCTTTCCTGCCAGATGCTGCGCAGATCTCTGGATGAGGGCAGTTTCAGTTCCATACTCTTCCCCTTTACTGGATTTTGGGGCGGATGAATATGAGCAGCTCGTCTTTGCCTTCCTCCACGAACTCGCTTGAAAACAGTCTGCCCAGCAAGGGGATGTTGGACAGGCCGGGCACACGGTGAAAACGCTCGCTTTCCAGGAGTTTCTTTATGCCCCCTATGACTATGGTCTCTCCATCATCCACCAGTAATGTGGTCCTGGTGAGCTTGGTGTCGATGCCGTCCTCCGCAGGAGTATCATCCCTGACCTCCAGGTTCAGGATCAGGTTGTTTTCAGGTGTAATCTGGGGCTGGACAACCAGTCTCAGGACCGCGTCCTCATATTCTGTCCGGGTGCCGCGCTCATCCACTACCTGTCTGCGGATGCGCGTGCCCTGCTCGATTTCGGCCTCCTGGTTGTTCAGGGTCATTACCTGAGGAGCGGAGATGGTGCTGGATTTGTTCTCCACTTCACCCAGGCGCAGCTGCGCATCCAGCCTGAACATGCTCCCGGCGAATCTTTCCAGGCCGCCGCCCATGGCCATGAGGTTGTCCAGCTGTCCGGGAAGGTTCATGCTTTCCATGTTTATCCTGCCTTCCAGGGCGCCGCTTATAGGTGCCGCGTAGTCAAAGTGCCAGTCAATGCCCAGTTCGCGGCGAAAACTCTCTGTAGCATATACCCCCCTGGCTTCGATGAGCACCTGCGGTTCGGGATGGTCCAGATTCTGGATCAATTCAGCAATTTCTTCAAGGTTGGTGGGGGTATCCCGAATTATCAGGGTGTTGGTGCGTTGGTCCTGGGTTACCCGTCCCCTTTCGGACAGAAAATCTTCAATTCTTGGCTGCAGTTCATCAGCCCTGGCGTAATTGATCTGAATAAATCTCTGCTGCAAAGGTTCAAGTTTGCGCAGCTTTTGCTGTTCTTCCAGTTCCGCCTCCCTGGAGCGTCGACGTCTCTCCTCTTCGGCTTCCAGCC
>PWGS01000110.1 GCA_003554505.1 Desulfonatronospira sp.
AACATGGATAAAATCGGAGTCATGGCCACCAGTCCCTTTTTCTGGGCGGTGTGCATCCAGAGTTTTATCTCCCTGGGCCTGACAGTGGTTCTTTTCTGCATGCGGGGCAGGCTGCGGGGGAGAATGCAGGCCAATCTGCCCCCCCTTCTGCTCATAGGCCTGGTCACCGGGGTGGGTTTCGTGTGCCAGATGGCGGCCATAAAGATCGGGCTGGTGCCTTACGTAATCGCCATAAAAAGGACCAGCATCGTGCTGGGGGTGCTCATAGGCGGGATCTATTTCCTGGAAAAGGATATGAAGACCAGGGTGACGGCCACCCTGGTCATGCTGGCAGGGGTTATGCTCATAGCCGTGTCCTGATGTTTACTCCCCGGTTCTTCCCCGGAAAAAGGCCTTTTCCAGCTCCACAGCCAGAAAGACCATGATGCCGAAGAGTACTATCCTGACCCAGGACTCCAGGCAGACCGGCTCGGTCTGGAAGATGTACTGCATGAAGGGCAGGTAGGTAAAGCCAAGCTGCAGTACGGCCAGAACGGCAATGGAGACAAGCACAGCCCTGCTGCCCAGAAAACCCCGGATGCTCCAGGCGGGTTCGTGGATGAAGCGGCTGTTTATCAGGTAAAAGACCTGTCCCACCACCAGGGTGTTGATGGCCGTGGTGGAGGCCAGTTCGTGGGAAGCCCCTCCCGCCAGCATATACTGGTAGTGCCACAGAGTGCCGATGACCAGGAGCACGGATACCGAGGCCACGCGCCAGATGAGAAATCCGGAGATGAGGGGTTCGTCCGGAGGCCTGGGGGGGCGGCTCATGACATTTCCTTCCGGGGGCTCAAAGGCCAGGGCCAGGGCCAGGGTTACCGCTATGATCATATTGATCCACAGAATCTGGGGCGGGCTGATGGGCAGGGTGTACTCCCCTCCTTCGCCCAGAAGGCCGATGCCCAGAACAATGGAAGCCATGACCACCAGGGCCTGGCCTCCGTTGGTGGGCAGGATGAACAGGATGGCCTTTTTCAGGTTGTCGTAAATGGTGCGTCCTTCTTCAACTGCATTGGCAATGGAGGCGAAATTGTCGTCGGCCAGGACCACGTCCGAGGCCTCCCTGGCGGCCTCGGGGCCGCCCCTGCCCATGGCCCCCCCCACGTCGGCCCGCTTCAGGGCCGGAGCATCGTTGACTCCGTCCCCGGTCATGGCCACGACGTGTCCCCCGGCCTGCAGGGCCTGTACCAGCCTGAGCTTGTGCTCCGGGCTGGGGCGGGCGTAGACGTCCACTTCCGGGGCCTTTTTTTCCATCTCTGCATCACTCATCTTTTCCAGGTCCTTGCCCGCGAGAAATGTGCGCCCGTCCCCGATGCCCAGTTCGTCGGCTATGGAGACCGCTGTGAGGGCATGGTCCCCGGTGATCATCTTCACGTTTATTCCGGCGGACTGGCAGTCGCGCACCGAGACGCACCTGCCGATGAGCCTTGCCGCAGCCTTGACCGCTTCCTCCCGGGGAGGATCTATTATCCCGAAGAGTCCAAGCAGGGTGAAGCCATCCCGGGTATCCTCTTCATCAAGGCCTTTTTTGTCCTCGGGGACATCCTTGAAGGCCACCGCCAGCAACCTCTGGCCCCTGGAGGCGATGGTTTCGCCGCGTTGGTGCCAGAAATCCGGATCCAGCTCCAGGGTGTCTCCGGTTCCGGCCTGGGTGCTGCATCTCTCCATAACCCGTTCCGGGGCGCCCTTGAGTATGATGCGCCGGGCTTTGCCGTGGTGGTAGTCATGCAGGGTGGCCATGAATTTTTTGTCCGAGGAAAAGGGAATGGAGTCAATCCTTGGCCGGTCTGTATTTTCCTGCTTCTGGTCAAGCCCGGCCTTCATGGCTGCGGCCACCAGCGCTCCCTCGGTGGAGGCCCCTTCCAGGCGGTAGGAATCCTCCCGGTCTTCGTAGTAGATATTGGCCTCATTGCATAGAATGACCGCGCGGAGAGTCTCGGCCAGAAGGGAGTGCTGCATGGGATCAATGACCTGGTCCTTCAGCCTGAATTCTCCCCGGGGGTTGTAGCCGGTGCCGGTTATGGAGTACAGGTCTTCAGAGGTCTGAACACTTTGCACCGTCATCTGGTTCTTGGTCAGGGTGCCGGTCTTGTCCGAGCAGATGGTGGTCACCGAGCCCAGGGTTTCCAGGGCCGGGAGTTTCCGGATGATGGCGTTTCTGCGGGCCATCCTCTGCACCCCTATGGCCAGAGTGATGGTCATTATGGCCGGCAGGCCCACGGGTATGGCGGATACGGCCAGGCCCACCGCGGCCATGAACATTTCAAAGGGCTGAAGTCCGCGCACCAGGATGCCGAAGGTGAAAGTGGCCAGGGCCGTCACCAGAATGGCAACAGTGAGGAAGTGGCCGAACCTGGTTATCTTCTTCAGCAAAGGGGGGGTCAGGGTCTGTACCTGGGCCAGCATGACGCTTATCCGCCCGATCTGGGTATGGGCGCCTGTGGCGGCCACTACGCCCGCTCCCTGGCCGTAGGCCACCATGGTTCCGGAAAAGGCCATGCAGGAGCGGTCCCCCAGACCGGCTTCCGGGTCTGTCTCGTAAATGTCTTTGCTCACAGGTACGGACTCCCCGGTGAGGGCCGCCTCCTCGATCTGAAGGTCCCTGGCCCGGAAAAGCCGCAGGTCGGCCGGAACCTTGTCCCCGCTTGAAAGTACTGCCACGTCTCCCGGGACCAGTTCTTCCGCGGGCAGGGTCTTTTTCTGACCGTCCCGCAGGACCGTGGCCATGGGCGCAAGCATTCCCTGCAGGCTCTCCATGGACTTTTCCGCCTTTCCCTCCTGGATAAATCCGATGAGGGCGTTGACCAGGCAGACCGCAAAGATCACTGCGGAGTCCACCCACTGCTGCATAAGCAGGGTGACAATGGTGGCTGCCAGCAGGACATATATAAGTACGTTGTGAAACTGCAGCAGAAAGCGTTTGAAAGGACCCTGCTTTCCGGCCAGAGGCAGCTTGTTGGGACCGTAGCTCTCCAGTCTTTGCCGGGCCTGGCCGGAATCAAGTCCGTTTTCAGAGGCCTGCAGACGATCAAGGACCTCTTTCACGGGCATGGAGTGCCAGGAGGTTTCCTGATCTATCAAAGAATCATTGTTCAACTTTTCCTCCAGAGGATATCCTGCACGGGTTCAGGGTTGGCTGCAGGGAATGGAAATTCTGTGGTGCAAGAGTGTCCAGCTTTAAAAGTCTTATTAATTGTAACAGATTTGATGGTTGTCAAGTCCCTGCATGCAGAGCAGGCTCCATGGGTTGAGCCGGACTGC
>PWGS01000217.1 GCA_003554505.1 Desulfonatronospira sp.
TGGGTGCATCACCGGGAGGAAGACAGGTTTGAGGCCATAACCACCCGGGATGGAGACGACGGAATGGCCCGCTGGGCAGGTGAAGAAACCTTGATATTCATGTCCGACCGGGACCTGGGTACGGTAAACCTGTTCAGGCTGGACCTGGGCGATGAAGAACCGGAACCTGTCAGGCTGACGAATTTCCAGGATAGGGAGGTTAAGCACTTTGATGTTTCAGCCGACGGCAGCACCGTGGTCCTTCAGGGCTGGGACCGTCTCTATTCCCTGGACCTGGAGAGAGCCGGGGCTGAAGCTCTGCCCATCAATCTGCAGGCAGGCGATGACGGCCCTGACAGGTATGAGCTTCGCAGTATTGACAGGGAGGTGACTGAAGCGGCCCTGAGCCCGGACAACCAGGTCCTGGCCCAGGTGGCTTACGGCCGGGTTTTTGTGCGCCACGTGGATGAGTACAGCCCCACCAGGCCGGTGACTCCGGGTACCCATGCCCGTCACCGTGACCCGGCCTGGTCTCCGGACGGTTTACACCTTTATTTCACCAGCGATGCCCAGGGCACGGATTCCATCTACAAGGCCGGAGTGGCCCTGACCAGGGAGGAAATCAGGCTGGGGGTGCACGACATATCAGTTGACGGGGAGCCTGAGAAAAGACCTCAAAAGCCCCCGACTGAAGATTATGAAGTAAAGCCTGACAGGGAAGAGCAACGCCTGCAGGGGCAACCTGAAAAGGACTTGCGGGAGGTGGAGGATGAAGCAGATGATCCCTTTGCACCTCTGGATCCCGTGGACCCGGGTGCCCCCCGCGGACCGGACCCTGCACCGGAACCTGGAGCGGACCCGGCCCATGATCCCGACCCTGAGCCGCAAGAGGAGCCTGAAGAGGACCTTGGCCTGGAACAGGCGGAAGGTCTGCCCGGAAAAATGGACCCTGCACGGTGGCAGGATGCTGTTCATTTTGAGGTTGTCCCGGTTGTGGACAGCGGCCTAAACGACCGCCGGGCCTCTCCGTCCCCGGATGGCAAACGCCTGGCTTTTCTTCGCGGTCCTGGAGACCTGATGGTGAAAGACCTGACTTCAGGGGAGAAGCAGACGCTGGTGGAGGGCTGGGACTTCAGTATGCACTGGCGCTGGTCTCATGACGGGCAATATATCGCCTATTCCCAGAACGATCTCAATTTCAGTTCCAATATCTTCATAGTCCCTGCTGACGGTTCTGAAGAACCTGTCAATATAACCAGGCATCCGCGAAACGATCTTAATCCCCGCTGGTCGGCCGACGGACGGATACTGAGCTTTATTTCCAACCGTTCAGATGACAACTATGATGTATACAGGGTCTACCTGGATCCGGACATGGAAAATATGACCACCAGGGAACTGCACAATTATTACCGTGAGGCCGGCAAAGAAGCGGAAAAAATTCGTCCCCTGCCGGTGCGGCTTCCGGGCAGCCCGCCCGTTCCGGTCCCCTTGAGGCTTGAACCATGGGAGATGGATCTGGAAAACGCCTGGCGCAGAATAGAGCCAGTGACAAGATCTCCTTTAAACAAGACTTCCAATGAGATGACGCCTGGAGGAGATCTTTTTATGTTCAATTCCGGCGGGGATGATCTTGTCGCCCTCAAGTGGGACGGCAGCGAGCGCAAGCGACTGGGTTCCGCCGTGAATGTCCAGGGGCTTGGTATAACAGGGAAACGTGCAGTCTATATACTGCGCGGAGAAGCCGGCATCGCACCCCTGGACGGTGGTGAGCACAGGCGTCCCGGGATTTCTGAGAATGTGCGCATAGATAAAAAGGAGCAGTCCCTGCAGAAATTCCGGGAGGCGGCCAGGGTCATGCAGGAGTACTTCTACCAGCCGGACATGAAGGGACTGGACTGGCCTTCGCTGACCCGGGAATACGAAGAACTTGTAAAGCGCACCAGGACGGCCAGCGAATTCAGCGACATCTCCAACCGCTTTATGGGAGAACTCGGGGCCTCGCACACCGGGGTTTTCAATCCGGGTCCGGAGGCAGGGACGCGCGAACCCTCGGGCCGTCTGGGCATTGATTACCAGCAGGTCCCCCTGGAGGACGGGGGTTATGGGTTCAGGGTCAAAGATGTTGTGCCCGGGGGGCCGGCGCATCGCTCAGCTGTTCCTTTGCAGCCCGGGGACATAATCACGCATATTGACATGCACCGGTTTGAAGAGCCCGAGACCCTGCTGCAAAGACTGCGGGGGACAGCGGGCCGCGAGGTGGTTGTAGGCTTCAAACGTCCTGCAGAGGATGGTTTTTTAAGCCACAACACCCTGGCAAGACCTGTTTCCTACGAGGATCTGGCAGCTCTTCGTTACGAGGCCTTCCGGGATGAAAGCAGCAGGAAGGTTTCATCTCTTTCAGACGGGCGTCTGGGCTATATACATATTCAGACCATGAACCAGGCATCCCTGGAGGACTTCCAGGCTCATCTGTACGCTGCAGCGCAAGGAAAAGAGGGACTGATAATAGATGTGCGCAACAATGCCGGGGGTTACACAACAGACCTCATCCTGGCCTCCATCATGACCAGGGAGCATGCCTATACCGTACCTGCCGGGGCTGATCCGCAAAAGACCGGGCATTATCCCCAGGACCGTCTGCCTGTGCCGCGCTATACCCTGCCCATAAACATGCTGGCCAATGAAAAGAGCTATTCCAACTCGGAAATCCTGGCTCATGCCTTCAAGACCCTGGACCGGGGAGTGCTGGTGGGGGAGCAGACCTACGGCGGGGTCATTTCCACCTCGGGCTACAGGCTGATTGACGGGGCACAGGTCCGGGTTCCTTCCCGGGGCTGGTACCTTCCCGATGGTACGGATATGGAGCAAAGCGGTGCCGGTCCCGACCTGCGCGTAGAGCAGACACCGGAAGACGAGGCTGCAGGACGCGATCCTCAGCTGGAAAAGGCAGGGGAGAACCTGCTTGAGCGCCTGGACCTTCCAGCCGTAGAGGATAGATGAAAAAAGACCCCTTTGAAGAATAAAGAGCCCCGGAGGCTTTACCCGCCTGTCAGAGCAAGCTTTGCGTGGTTCCGGCAACCCCCTGAATGGTTACTTTCTGCCGGCGTATCCAGTGGTTGCCTGGATCTGCAAAAATGGCACAGCATGCAATTCCTGCACAGTTTTGCGCATGTCCACCCTGCACACTTCCCTCCCCGGCAAGGAGAGGTATACTTCTCAATCTCCGCCTCACTGCACCCTTGAGTTAATATATTCTATTTATTGGCACGCTGGTTGCTATCCTAAAGAAAACAACAGGCGAAAAAA
>PWGS01000092.1 GCA_003554505.1 Desulfonatronospira sp.
CCTCGCGTGGTCAATCTGCACAATTATTCGTCACCGTATTAAGATACGCCTCCTCATAATTGCTTGATTTCCTTGCCAAAAGAAAAAACTCCTCGTTTCCGGAAAGAAAACCAATAGCTTCAGCATCCGGAAAGAAAGACTTTCCGGATGGAAACTAGTTATAGGCAAAAGCTTCTCAACTCTCAATATCTTTTTGCATGCGTGGCTTGAACAGCCTGCAAATCCCGGTACATTCCGGCATCAGAAGGACGCAGGCGTTACCGAACAGGCAGGCGCAACGATCATCATCTGCACCGGCCGGCAGATAGGATCCGCATAAATCAGCCCAGGACCCGATTTTCGCGAATCTTTTTTCCCAGATCCGTTCCACCTGATCAAGGCTCAGGTCAAATAAATCAGCCTGGCTGATGAGGCCATCGTAATCCTTTTCCAGAAAAGCCAGGACCCTGCATTGCCATGAAGACTGATATCCTGGATTTAGATATTCCTCGTATGTGCAGCGGGCGAAACTGTAGTGGACACAGTTTCGCCCTGGAAGATTCGTAACTTTGCCCATTCAATAATTCAGCCCTGTCTTCAGCAGCAGGAAATGCTGCATCCGGACGGCACGGTTATCGGTCCGGCTTCGGCTTCCTGCTCGGTCTGACTTGTCAGGGGCCAGAGTTCCATCCCGCCATCCAGGACGTATAACTGCTTGGCCCCCATGGACTGCAATTGTCTTGCACCCTGGTAAGCCCTGCCGGAGCATCTGGAATAAAGAACCAGGGGAACAAACCTGGGTATCTGTCCTGCCTTTTTTTTAAGCTCCGGCAGCGGGATGTTCTCAGCACCGGAGATCCTGATGCGCTGGTACTCTTCAGGACTGCGCACATCCAGCAGAAAAAACTCAGCCCCCTGGTTATAAGACTCTTCAAGCTCAGTGGGATTTATACCCAGGATGCTGGAACCAAGCTTGTTTTCCAGAATGCGGGCGCATTTTTTCAAGGGATGCAGGCCGAACCCGGAGGAAACCATTTCCTGGTTCAACAGGTCTTCAAGCACAGCATTTTCCAGGACCAGGTGACCGGCCATGTCCACCCAGGCGTCAGCCTGTCTTCCAGCACACTCCGCGCCCAGGATCCGGCGGGAATCCTTGTCCACGATAAGATGCAGGGCATGTTTCGTCTCTTCCAGGGGAGAATCAGGATCGCTGACTATGGCCCATTCCGGGTTAAACCCTCTTTCAAGGGCCTGTTGTGCGCTAAAACCGGCGCTTCCCGCATGTAGTCCAGCCAGGTTCCAGGTTCGAGAATTGCTTTGCGGAGGCCGGGGACTGTCTGATCCCAGAAGACTGCTCACTGCAAACAAGGCTGTTTGCAGGCTGTGTTCCAGTGAAGGAGGGTGCTGCGCGTAGTCCCGGGCGGCATAAGGGGCTGTAATGCAGATATTGTCCTGAATATACACACCTGAATCTTTCAGGTACTCCACAGGGGAATCAACGCCCATTGTTTCCAGCCTCTCCAGGTCAAGCACAGGCCTGGAGCAGTAAACCACAGCTTCCCGGGATTCTTCATCATGTGTTTCAGGGAATTTCTTATCCAGCTCAGGACTTATGGAAATGCTGCCGCCCCTGGACTTCAGATATTCATCCACAAAAAACTGCACCTGACGGGAAAAACAGTCCCTGGACCTGATCCATTCAAAGCTTTTTTCCCCGCAAGCCAGGGCCTGGACTGCGGTCATATCGTTTCCAACAACTTTAACGGTCTCCAGGTTGCTCCAGTTGTTCACCAGGTGCTCCACGCAGGAGCTCTGAGGCCACAAAAGGCCGTCCGGGGGGGCAAACGTGGGGGAGGCAAAAGCAGGTTCCGGGAAAACAAAGGCCTGATCAAAAAAATAATTCATATTGCCTGTACTGGACAGAAAAGACACTTCCCGGGCCTTCAAATCAAACCGGATCTTCTTGACCTTCACAGGAGATATTACAGGCATACGCGTATTTTTTTCAAAGCCGGTCTTGACCTTGGCCCTGATCCTGGACCAGCGGGCAGGACTGTCTCCCAGACCCAGCAGCAATTCCACCATTTCCAGGGGATACTTGTCCTCGCTGTACTCGGTTATCCACAACAAATCCACTTCCGGCTTCAGTTCCTTGATCAACTGAGCCGCCTTGTACGCCGGGTATCCATAACCCAGTACAAGCACTCTTTCCATGCTCATGCTCCTGTTCTAAAAAAGTTTAGAGGGCGGACTCTGTCTTTGAGTATCTTTGCAGCCCGTCTGATTAAAGCGGTTGCAATTTCCCTGAAACAGATTTTTCTATCTGCACCTGATGAAAACTTCAACCATGATTTACAGCCCCGTCGACTTAATCCTGATACATATACATGCTGTCTGGGAGCTTCACAAAATCTTTTGCCGGGAAGAAGCAGTTGCGCCTTGACCGTCCTGTAGCGGAGGTGTATAGATCTTGGGCAAGTCAAAAACTGGGAGGAAAAGTATATGTTTGGAATCGGTATGACAGAAATGATAATCATCCTGGTCATTGTCCTGGTTATATTCGGAGCCAACAAGCTGCCGGAAATAGGCGCCGGGATGGGTAAGGCCATTAAAAACTTCAAGAAAGCCACCACCGAGCCTGAAGAGATAGATGTCACCCCTTCCGGGGAGAAAGACAAGGAGAAAGACAAGAATAAAGAAAGTGAAGAAAAAGAAGAAGAACAGAAAAAAGAATAAAAGTATAATCATTTATGGGCTCCCTGGAACAAACCCGTTAACACTGCCCTGGAAGGTCTGCGTCTTTCTTGAGCCGGTCGCTTGTTCTACTTTTTTTCATTCTTGAAAAAAAATATCAGGCCCAGCCCGATAAACAGGTAATGCAGGCCTGAAATCAGGGTCAAACCGCCCACCGCATAAATCAGTATATCCGAAAGAGGATCAAAAACAGCCGCATCAAACACCATGGAGGACAGAACTGCAAGTACAAGCAGGATCTGAACCAGAGTATTCAGCTTGCTGTCCACGGTAGCAGTAACTCTTCCCCGGACATCCATTCTCATCAGATGCAGAAATGCAAACCCGCATACAATCAAAACCTCCCGAATGACAACCACGCTTACCAGCCACCAGGGAATCCACCCTGAAAGGCCCAGACACAGAAACGCAGTCAGTACCAGCAGTTTGTCCGCCAAAGGGTCAAGGACAGCCCCCAGCCTTGAGCGCTGCTTCATGGTGCGCGCCAGGTAGCCGTCCAGTGCGTCTGTTATCCCGGCCAGGATGAATACAGTCAGGGCCAGAAGAAAAGCTTCGTGGATAAAGGCGCCCAGAAATACGGGCACCATCCCGAATCTTGCCAGGGTCAGGGCGTTGGGGACCGTCCAGGAAGAATTGTAACCGATAACCGCTTTATGCTCCTGCAAACTGCCCCTAATCTTGTCGGGTGGTTTCATCTATTGTGTAGTATATCCCTCTGGAAGGCAAATACTCTTCCAGACGTTGCTGCAGCAGATCCGGATTCAGAGTGGTGAGACTCCATCCGGCCCTGAAGGATGGGACATCGGTATGGATATATAGAATAATGCCTTTTTCCACTTTCTGGTCCAAGGAAAGCAAAATCTCGTCAAAATGCATGATGGCATCGGTGGTGGCCCATCCGGTGGTTTTAAGAATAAAATCCACCGTCATTTGGGACAAGACTTCCGGGCGTGTAAAAAAGAACGCCCACAGATCAAACCATACCCTGTTAAGATCTCCTCCGGAAACTTCATGCGAGATATCCTTGTATTCGATGGTGCCGCTCCAGCTTCCGTCCTGCAGGCGGGTAAGAGAAACCGAAGTGGGCGCATCAGCATCCACTTCCACCCCGGTTATCGTCTGTAGACGCTGCAGCATGCCAAAATCTCCGGGGCTGGACCCCCGGGTGCTCAAATCATACTTCCAGGGAGCTGCACTGGTGTAATACACTCCGGTTCTCTGCAGGATACTTCTTAAAGCCCCGGTGTCGATATTTACCTCAAGACCCATTTGCAGGCGATCTTCAACCTTTTCTCTGGAAAAAATCCTGTAACCCAGAACAAGATCGTTGATCTTCCACTCCAGGTGCTCACCGAGTATTTTTTTTCTTTCCTCAGACAGTTCTCCAGGGACCATGCGCTGGGATTCCTGAATTACAGCCAGACTGAAACCCGCTCTCAAACCCTGTTGCTGAACTTCCTGAATACTTTTGTCCTCATCCAGATCAACATCCCCCTGCACCTGCTGCCAGGACAGGGCCGGAGATACTCCCCAGAGCAAACACGCAAGAAGAAAAACTGCTGCTCTAAAAATCATCAAATCTTTTTAGTCTCCCATAATAATTACTACTGGGCATTCTTCAGGCATAACGGCTATTATTTCCTGAAATTCCAGGCTGTCCTTCCAGGAGATAACGAAATCACTGTCATGCCTTCCGTATGTTCCTTCCGGTTTTATTCTGAAGCTGTCCGGGCCGGACTCATGCAACCCGGCCGGATCACGGTCATTGTCCACGTGCATGTATCTTACATATCCTCTGTCTGCCCCGGCTTCCTCCCCCAGAACAGATGCTCTGTACAATATATTTCCGTCGCGGTCCAGCAATGCCGGAATCAGGGCAGGCCCGGCCTCCAGGCCGGTGGCATCCACATACACTGGGCAATATGCCCTCAGCTCCGCAATCACGCGCCCGCTTTTTCTCCACTCCGGACTTGCGAAAACCCTTTCCGGCAGCATCCGCTGCACATCCCGGTCCATAAGATCCAGAAAAACATGTACTTCCACCTCATCCCTGGGATGATGGTAATATACAGTATCCCAGACCTGGGAATGATGCACCAGGGTCTGCAGCTGCCTGGATATTTCAGGGTTTTGCCGGGACAGATCCTCAATAGTGGTGGAAGAGTCCACACAGATCTGCCGCAGATTTTCCAGGAGCTTTTCCCTGGACTTAAGCAGAGCATCTCTCTCGGCCATCCGGGCTGCTTTTGTCCTGTCTTCCATTGCCTGCATCCGGGAAGAACCTGCAGAATAGACCCGGCCTTCAGTCCAGTTCATGCTTCCTGTACCAATATGGCGCACATAATCATTTTTTTCACCGGGCTCTTTTGCTCCGGCCCAGGCAACGGCAACCAGACCGAGCAGCGTGAGTATTGCCAGCAGATATTTCATATTCAGCATGCTCCATTTATAACACCTAATACTACAGGCGTAAATTATCAACCCCGGTATCTGTAAGCTGCCAGCTGTTCAGCTTCTATCAAAGAAATTTTCAACCATGTCCTTAGCCTCAAAAAAACCCCCTGCTTCCACCCAGTGCACATCTGGTTCCTTCTTGAACCAGGTCATCTGCCTTTTGGCGTAGTCTCTGGTATTTTTGAACCATCTTTGCACACATGTCTGCATATCAGTATCACCCGCCAGAAAGTCCATCACCTCCCTGCACCCGATTCCTGTAAGGGCCGGCAGGTTCGGGTTGAAACCGTAAACCCTGCACAGGGCCTGCACCTCTTCAACAGCTCCCGCCTTAAGCATACACTGTATTCTTTTATGCAAACCATGTACCAGCTGTTCCCACTCTGCCAGAACTCCCAGTTTCAACACCCGGTAAAAAGGTCCCCTGGGCTGATTTCTGTGCCAGGTGGTAAGCTTGAATCCAGTAGACTGGAAAACTTCAAGGGCCCTGGTGATTCTTTGTCTGTCCCTGGAACTGATCCTGGCGGCATACTCCGGGTCGATCCTGCGGAGCTCACGATGCAGGGCTTCCGGACCCTCCTCCATGCAGCGCACCTGTAAACCCCTTCGCACATCCTTCCCCACGGGAGGTATGCGCGCAAGTCCCTGTACCAGGGATTTGAGGTACATCCAGGTCCCCCCCACCAGGACGGGAATGCCGGATTCTCCGGATACCCCTGCAATACAGTCCCTGGCCATTTCTACAAAACGGCCCGCGCTGATGCTTTCGTCGGGTGCCAGAAAACCGTAGAGGTGATGCGGACAGACCTGGAGCTCATGTTTACCAGGTTGAGCCGTAATTATGGGAACCCCTTGATAAACCTGCCTGGAATCAAAGTTTATTATCTGTACAGGAAAAAAGGCGGAAAGCTCCAGGGCCAGTCTGTTTTTACCGCTTCCCGTAGGACCCAGAATACAGATGATTTCAGGCAGTTCTTTTTCACTGTTGCCGCTCATTGATTCCCTGATGAGTCTGCAGATATTAACGGTTCAGGTGTCGTTCCGGCACTTTTTAAGAAGCTCCAGCTGCACGTTCTCGGGTACCAGGCCGGCAATGTCACCTCCCAGTCTGGCCACGTCCTTGATGAGAGTTGAGCTGGTATAGAGCCATTTATAATCAGTCATGAGAAAAACAGTCTGAATGCTGCGGTCCAGACGCCTGTTCATAAGAGCCATCTGGAATTCATATTCGAAATCGGCAGCGGCACGCATCCCCCGCAGTATGGCCTTTGCTTTTTTTCTGCGTACATAATCTATGAGCAGCCCTTCAAAAGGTTCTCCAATGACCCCTGGAAAAGACTCAAAGGCTTTCTGGACCATGTCCACCCGCTCCTGCAGGGAAAACAGAGGCTTCTTGGGGGAGTGCAGCGCCACTGCCACCACTATTTCATCGAATATGTCCAGCCCTCTTTTGACCAGGCTGACATGACCGTTGGTGAGTGGATCAAAGGTGCCGGGATAAACCGCTGTCAACTTTTCTTTTGCCACATCAATATCCTTGTCTGTCCGTAGCGTTTGTCTTTTAAAAGGTTCAATCCGGACTGACTCTCCGGGCTGACTTCTAGTCTGGCTTCAACTTCGGCACACAGGATACCCCGAGGCCCAAGCCATCCATGGGCAATGATTCCGGGGAGCACCTGCTCCAACAGGTTTCTGCCGTAAGGAGGGTCCACGAACACCAGATCAAAGCCCTGTTTTGCTTTTTGCGCCAGAAAAGACGCTGCGTCTTTCTTTATCACTCGCGCCCGGTGCATTGGAATTTCAAGCCGCTGCAGATTTTCCTGAAGAATTCCGGCGGCCAGGGCTTCATTATCCACAAACACAGCCCTGCAGGCTCCCCTGCTCAGGGCTTCCAGGCCCAATGCACCACTGCCGGCAAAAAGATCAAGCACCCGTATCCGGGACCAGTCTGAAATTTCTCCTTGAAGCATGGAGAAAACCGCTTCCCTGACCTTGCCGGTTGCAGGCCTGTACCCAGGACCGGATCCGGTCTTCAGGACTCTTCCCTTGAAGGTTCCAGCAATTATGCGCATGGCTTTCAGCGGCTGTTGTCCCGGCTGTCAATCCCTGCGATCACCCTGGATATGCCGGAACTCAGATCAAGCAAGTCATCGCGCAGTTTGAGCTGATCTTCGGGGGACATAGCACTGAGATCGGCTTCATGCAGGCGCAGAGAGTTTATTTTTTCATCCAGTTCGCTTATGACGTAATCCCAGTTCACCTCTTTCTGCTTTTCACGGGCCGGCTTGCGGGCATCATAACCCCGGTCGGGTTTCAGAAAGCATTCTTCCAGGTATTCGGGAATGTGTACCTCATATCCCAGTTGTTCCCGGATTTTTTCAGCCAGAGCAGACTGGTTTTCATATTCCCCGTGCACCAGAAAAATCTTCATCTCCGGGTTGTAAAATCCCGAGACCCACTTCAAAATCTGGCTCTGCCCTGCATGAGCGGAAAAGCCATTGATTGTAAACACCCTGGCCTTGACCGCCAGTTCCTCCCCGAGGATTCTGATGCTTTCGGCTCCGTCGACAATTTTGCGGCCGGGGGTTCCCTGGGCCTGAAATCCAACAAAGACAATGCTTGCGCCCTTTTTCCAGATATTATGCCGCAGATGATGCTTGATGCGGCCGGCGTTGGCCATGCCGCTGGCGGAAATTATTATTGCCGGGCCGTTATAGCTGTTGATGTTCATTGAATCCTGCGCAGACTGGGCAAGCCTCAAATTAGGCAGACTCAGGGGATCTTTTCCTGATTGAAATATCTCCCTGGTCTGTGCATCGAAATAGCGGTAATGCTTGCTGAAGACCTGAGTAGCCCTTATGGCCAGAGGGCTGTCCAGAAACAGGGGCATGTCCCTGGGGAGCCTGCCTTCCTGATGCAACAGGTAAAGCGAATACAGGACTTCCTGTGTTCTTTCCAGGGCAAAGGCGGGTATGATTACCTTTTCCCCGCTTTGATAACTGTAATCAATGGCCTGCAGCAGTTCTTCCCTGCTCTGGTCTTCGTCCTTGTGGTCCCGGTTGCCGTAAGTGGATTCCAGAAACAAAAAGTCCGCCACCTCGGAACGGCTGGGATCACGCATGAGAAGCTGGTTGGGGCGGCCCAGATCGCCGGAAAAGACCAGTTTGGCCTGCCCGCTATCGTTCAGCCCGGCCCGTATTTCAATTATGGCGGACCCCAGGATATGCCCTGCATCCTTATACAGAACGCTGACTCCTTCACAAGGAGCAAACTCTTCATTGTATTCCACTGCATTAACCAGCGAAAGCGTCCTGTCCACATCTAAGCCGGTATACAAAGGCACCTCTTTGTTAAAACGGCCATGCCTGGCCTTTTTTTTAGAAGCCCACTCTGCTTCCATTTCCTGAATATGGGCACTGTCTCTGAGCATAATCTCCAAAAGGTCCACGGTAGGCAAAGTACAGTAAATTCTGCCTTTGAAACCAGCCTTGACCAGAGCGGGCAGAAGACCACAGTGATCTATATGCGCATGGGTAAGCAACATAAAATCCAGGCTGGGCGCATCGTATATATCCATATTATGATTGCGCTGCTCCACCTCCTGTGCTCCCTGGTGCATCCCGCAATCCACGGCAAACCTGCTGTTTCCGGAAGCCAGAACAAAGCAGGAACCGGTCACTTCTCTGGCGGCACCCAGAAATTTGACCTGCATAGCATCTCCTGGGCAAAATTGAATGTTGTGCTTCTGGCAAGCATTGTCTGAAAATGGTGAAAGTTGCCTGATTTTTTGTGACGAGCTTTCAAAGATGCGCCTGCAAAAAGTCGAAAAGTTGATTTTAGTCCCAGAACGTATTTTTCTAACTCTTTGATTTTTCTGTCATCTATCAACTGTCAACTGCGTCTGCAAAAGAGACTTTTTTTCAGATGCATCTTATGAGCAGGTCACTGCTGATCTGTTTTGGATTGTAAATATATTTGCGCCGGTAGGCCATCTATATGTATGCCGCTTTCATCCAGGGTACCTGAGTATCCGGTCAAACCGCCTGTAAAACTGTCCTGGGATTTAATCCACTCGCGTACATGTTCCGCGCAGGCGTAGAAGTCGGTATAAGAACTTTGTACAGAAAGACTTAAAAAACTTCCTGAAAGACCAAGATCAAAGTCCTTGATACCGGATTCCATCAAATCCATCTTTGCGATGGTCCAAGCAACTCTCTTTAACAGCCCGGAAAATCCGTTTAAATCGTTTTCCCCGGATATAATGCATATCCGGTCATGATCCGTTCTGACCAGCTGCTCGTGGTTGCGCAGTTTTTCCTTTAAAAGCTTGAATACTTCTTCTTTTACCCGTGTGCAGAGTCCTGCACCCAGACTGACTTCCATCCAGTCCCTGTAGCTGAAATCCAGAACAGCGGCGGATAGAAACCCTTTCCTGCGCCCAATACGGTTTACTTCCTGGTACAATGCCTTTTTCAGACCCTTCTCATTAAATACCATGGTTGCCGGATCATACACGGAGGATGACTGTATCTTTTCATGCTGCCAGTATCTGAAGAGCCCGGCAAATACCCCCCATTTGAGCTCACACTTTAAAAAAGGAAAGACGATAAAGTCATCCGCTCCGTCAGAACTCTCACAAATCCTGGTTCGGTCCCGGTTTTCACCGACAAGCAGGATGTATGCGAAGTCCACTCCCCCGAATTGCTGACGTTTTCTCAATATGCGGCAGAACTCAAGACCATCGATACCGGTATCTTTCATGGAAACAATGATCAGGGGAAAACGGTTCTCCTCCAGTTTTCCCAGGGCCTGGAAGGGACTGGCATAAATACAGGGATTCAGACCCCAGGAATTCAGATCATCTGAGATTTCCCGGGCACGATCCCCATCCGGTTCCAGAACCATAATTTTTTCTTCTGTATCGCTGACCAAAACCAGCTCCTCCAGATATACTTCTGTATCAGGTTACGCTTACGTTTTCAGGATTCCGCGCCGGCAACTCAATTACAAAGACAGTACCCCGGGGCTGATTGCTCTTAACCCGGACATACCCACCGTGATCAGATACTATGGATTTGGCTATGGCCAGCCCCAAACCGGTCCCTTCTTTTTTGCTGGAATAGTAAGGCTCAAAAAGCCTGGCCCTCTCCTCGGAACTCAGACCAGGCCCGTTGTCCGCCACCTGCACGAAAACCCTGTTGAGCTGGGCATCATAGTCCATATCCACGCAAACCCTGCCGTCGCTTTTTTTATCAATTGCTTCTGCCGCATTGAGAAAAATGTTCAGAAACACCCTTTTCATGGCTTCACGGTCAAAACTGAATTCGGGAATATCGGGCGCAATGGTCAGCTCCCAGTTGATATGTCTGTGGCTTTGTTCAAACATGGACACCCCCTCCTGCGCCAGACTGTCCAGGCAGTCAGGCCTGGGCCTGACCTCAGGCAGCTTGGCGAAGGTGGAAAATTCCCTGACCATCTGCTGCAGGTTTTCCACCTGCCTGATTATGAGTTGTGTGCTCTGCTCAAAGGATGGATCGCTTACCATGGAAGCGAACTTTTTTTCCAGCCTCTGAGCCGAAAGTTTGATGGGAGTAAGAGGGTTCTTGATCTCGTGGGCTATACGCCTGGCCACCTCTCTCCATGCTGCCAGCCGCTGCATTTTTTCCAGTTCGGTAATGTCTTCAAACACGGCCACGATACCGTAGTCGTCCCCCTGATCGCCCCGCAGTATCACTGCATTCACCAGTATTTTGACAATGCGTCCCTTTACCTCCAGATCCAGTTGCCTCTGCCACTGGGATTCCGGCAGATCATGCAGCTGGTTCAAAACTTCATGAATCAGACTGCTGTAATCTCCCCCAACCAGGTCCAGAGGATACTGGCCCAGAACTTTTCTGCTGTCTATGCCCAGAATGTATTCCGCGGCCTTGTTTACCGTGGTTATCCTGCCTTCATGATCTATGGATATGACCCCTGCAGTAATATTATCCAGGACAGCATGCATGTACCTGCCCCTGGACTCCAGCTCCTGATTTTGACTGGCCAGGCGCATGTTGGCCCTGGTAAGACTGTTCTGACTTTTCTCCAGATCCCTGGCCATCTTGTTGAAGGACTGGACCAGCAACCCCAGTTCATCATCGGCCTGATCCTGAAGACGTACCCCCAGATCTCCTCTGGCTATCCTCTCCGTGCCCTCGGCCAGGGCCTGCACCGGAGCGGATATTTCCCTGGAAAGCTTGAATCCGAACCAGGTGGAGCCGAAAATAATAAGCAGGGTGATGATTCCAAGAATGGTATACAGGGCGGTCTTCATGGGGTTCTTGAT
Source organism: Desulfonatronospira sp. (assembly GCA_003554505.1). GTDB lineage: Bacteria > Desulfobacterota > Desulfovibrionia > Desulfovibrionales > Desulfonatronovibrionaceae > Desulfonatronospira. The sequence goes on from PWGS01000092.1 coordinate 11,513, forward strand.
GGTTTCCATCTTGCGGTACTCTTCAATGCCCTGTACGATACCGTCCAGCCTGGACAAAAGGCCCGGCTCCAGGGTCTGCCCCATTACCAGAAAGCCCGTCCTGGCCTGATCCACTGGCATAATGCCCACCACCAGGTCCCCCGATTCTTCACTGGGCCACATGCCTGTCCAGTATTCAGGGTTTTCAAGCAGCTCATCCCAGGGAACGCTCTGCCTGATTTCGGGCCAGTAAGTTTCCCACTCCTCATCCGCAAACCAGTTCTGCTGGCCAAGAGACGGGGTAACAATGCCCATGAGGCTCAGATCATGTTCAATTTCCTTTTTGTTCTCCAGAAAATTACTCATGCCGGGCCCACCCCACAAGTACTGCTGAGAACGAATCTGGTCCAGGGTGATTTCCGATCGCACTTCCAGGCCCTGCTTGACTGAGGCATAAAACACCTGGCCCACTTCCAGGGACTGCTGCATGGACTGGCCGACCTGTTCCTGAAACCAGTAATCCACCGATGTGTGGACAAAGCGGACTGCAATGAAAAACATAAGGATAGTAGGGACAATGGACAGGGCAATGAAGGTCATCACCAGGCGGGTTCTGAGCTTGGACCCCAGGACCTTGCGCCTGCGCTCAATGACCAGCTTGAAGACATTTCGGACAACCAGAAAAAGTACCAGGAGCAGAAGAATAAGGTTCACATTGAAAAAGGCCAGGAAAAGGGAGGATTCAACTCCGAAAAAATGCAGTTCTATCCAGGTCAGAAGGCCCATTAGTCCCACTGCTGCCAGGGCAATATAAACCTCTCTGAGCCTTCTGCGTTTTTCCCTGGGATCCGGACCTGCAACTTCGATTGTGTTCTGGCTCACCTTTCAACCCTTGTATTCAATTTTTTGCATCACCCATTTTTAAAGCAGCTTATTGATGTAACTGCAAAAACTCGAAACGCGGACAATAAGCCGTATCTGAAAACAGATAGCCATTGAGGACGCCCCTGCAAAAAGTCGAAAAGTTGATTTTGGTCCCTGAACGTACTTTTCTAACTCTTTGATTTTTCTGTCAACTGTCAACTGTCAACTGCGTCTGCAAAAGAGACTTTTTGCAGACGCATCATTCATGCACATGATCAGCAGCTGTATCTGTCAGGGAATTTGCGTAAATTAAAATGAAAACTCCATTTCATAGCGTACTTCGGGTATTATATCCCAGGACAGAAAAAAAAGAGGGGCTTTTATCCATTGTGGTACGTCCCTGGATATAACCTTGATTCCAATCTGAAGCCTGTATTTTCTTCCCGGAACAAGCTCTTCCAGGGGTGCAAGCTTAATACTGATACCCTCAAAGAGTTCGTCAAAGCTGTCCTCTTGCAGTTCCTTCAGGGTAAAGGTTTTGTCTGGAAATTTTATTATGTATTCTTCTGATAACAGATCTTTTTCCATATCGATTTCAATAGTCTTTTCCCGGATATTTTTATTCCAGAAAAGATTCCTGTGCCTTTGCAAATTGACTGTACAGATCATACTTAGTTTGTTGCCCTCGTGCAAGGACTGCTGTAGCTTCTCAAATTCCTCAACATCAATGGACAACATGGCCACCAGATGATCTTCCTGAGTATCAATCAGGAAGCTGGAGAAATCCAGTGTCTGGGCTCTGGAATCATGGGTATATAAAAATGAAATCCCAGTGATTACAGCAACGACAAAAATATATTTTAAAAATGATCTGTACATTAATTCATATCTTGGTTAGAGGATATTTATGTGAGTTTATTTATTTTATTCCAGGTTACAAATAACTACAATTTCATTTCAATTAATCATTATTGCTGTCATCTGAGTTTGTCATTTTATGCAGATCACGGGCTATCATCTAAGTTTTTCAGAAAATATGCTAATCGGTGCAGCATATTATAAAGGCAGTAAAAGCTTTCTAGCTGATGGCAATATCAGTTGGTAAATATAAGAATCAGCACTACAGTTATAGCTATTATAGGAACAGCCATGACCTTCAAAAAAAGTATCAATCCTTCTTTCATGATGCACCTGCAAAAGTTGGGAAGTGAATAATTCAGGAATCAATCAAGCGCCCTGCCACGCGTCCTGCCACGCGCTTCGCGTGGTTCGCGTGGTTCGCGTGGTTCACGTAACATAAATATTTGTTTTTACTTACTGTAATGCCTGCGGCGTGATTAAACAAACCGCAGGTTCCATCCCAGACGGGTTTAACCGGGAACCTCTGACTTCTGATTTCTGATCTTTTCAGGGTTTATCCGGATAATTTTCAGGCAAAGATATCCGCCATTGAATAAAGCTTCCCGGGGTTTTGCTCTGCAAGCCATCTTGCAGCCCTCAGGGCACCCTGGGCGAAAGTCTCCCTGGAATGGGCCCTGTGTGTCACCTCCACCCTTTCACCGGGTCCCAGAAAATAAAAAGTATGTTCTCCCACCACATCCCCGCCGCGCAGGGTCTGGACTCCCACTTCGTCTTTCTTTCTTTCACCGATCATGCCGTGACGGGCGTATACCCCGTGCCTGTCCATATCCAGTCCCTTGGTTTCAGCCAGGATCTGGGCCAGCTTGACCGCAGTACCTGAAGGAGCGTCCTTTTTAAACTTGTGGTGAATCTCCATTATTTCCAGGTCGTACTTCTCACCCAGACTCTTGAGCAGTTCCGGAAGAATCTGAATCAGGACATTTATGCCTACGCTCATATTCGGCGCCCAGAAAAGCCTGGTGGATTCGGCCAGATTTTCAAGCTTTTTTGACTGCTCAGAAGTAAATCCCGTGGTACCGATTACAGCCGAGGCACCAGCGCTGGAGCACTTCTCCACGGTTTCCATGCTTGCCTCGGGAACTGTAAAGTCAACCACCACAGCATCCGGAAAAGAATCCAGTATCCTGGAAAGATCGCTGTCCAC
>PWGS01000020.1 GCA_003554505.1 Desulfonatronospira sp.
CATCGGGAAGGGTCAGGGGATCTGCCAGATTGAACAGAGCAGCCGCCAGCAGTACTGCCCCCAGAATAAGCAATTTTGTCTTTGTGTTCACCGCGTAAGCCCCCCTTTTTTCAATTTAGGCTTTGCCCAGAATTCTGTCTGCGGCATGTCCTGCAAATTTATCCACCTGCTTCTTAAGCGCGGTCAGTGCGCTGTCCTTCTCCTTTTTGGCCTTCTCCCTGGCAGATTGCAGGATGGTAGAGGCCTCATCCGAGGCTGCCTGCACAATCTGCTTTTCCGTATCCAGCCCCTCATTCTTTTTCTCCTGCCTTAATTCCTGAGCCTTCAGACGGGCCTTTTCCAGCTCCTTTTCATAGGTCTTGAGCTTCTCGTCCGCCTGGGAACTAAAGCTTTCGACATCCTCTACCTTCTGGTTCATGATCTCTGCCCGCTTGCGGAGCATCCCCCTGATCGGCTTGTACAGGATCAGATTCAGCAATAACAGGACAATGAAAAAATTGACCAGTTGGATAAAAAAGGTGATGTTAAGATCAATCATAAGTCCTCCGGAGAATGTGAATTTTGGTTCAAAGCTGGCTTTGCCTGTAAAATTTCTATTTGGCTTAGCCAATTTGCAAGCTTGGGTCAAAGGCTTTTTCCAGTTTTCCCGCCTTGAGAAAAAAACGCTTGCACCAGGGATTTTCAAGGAATTAGCGGTACTTGCCATGCAAAAACAAGAAAAATCACCTGAATAATAATTTCCTGACTCGCGAATATTTTCACATTATAAGTTATAACGAAGTTGTTTACTTGCAGCCGGCACTTATTCCGGAGTCATCAGGCAGACATAACAGCCCCTGGTCCTTATCCCGTAGTCCGCCTCATCCATTACCCCCATCCCCTAATCCCCCTTCTCTTTTTCTTTCTCCGGCTTCTGTCCCGTGTCAACGTTACCGTTCATGTTGATCTCCCCTCTTATTACAGCCCCTTCTTCAACCATGAGGGAAGGGGTGTTGATTGTTCCGCTGATGTTGGACTGCTTGTACAGCGTAACTCTGGTCTGAGCCTTGACATCCCCTTCCAGGGCGCCGCTGAGCACCAGCTGTCCCACGCTGATGGTTCCCTTCACAACGGCATCCTGACCCACAATCAGGGTCCCTTCGGAATCAATCTCTCCCTCGAACTCGCCATCCACCCTGACAGTCCCCTTGAATTCCAGCTTGCCCTTGTAAGCGGTGCCGGCTCCCATGAAAGCATTTATTTCGTCCTTGCCCATTTTAGCTCCTTTGAATAAAGAATTAAAAATCCCCGCCATGATTTTCAGCTCTTGAACATGTATCGCCGCATGGAGACATTAAGCACCAGGCCTACCATTATGAAATTAACCATGGCTGACGTGCCTCCGTAACTTATAAAGGGCATGGGTATACCCACAACCGGCAGCATCCCCAGCACCATCCCCATATTGACCATTATCTGCAGAAAAAAATAAAAAAACACGCCGACACACAGTAGGGAGCCGAACCTGTCCTTGGCCTCCTGGGAAGTGGACAGCACCTGGTATAAAAAGACGCAAAAGACCAGAAGCAGTATAAGGGCCCCTAGAAACCCCCATTCCTCACTGAAAACCGAAAAAGCAAAATCCGTGTGTTTTTCAGGGAGAAACCTGAGCTGACTCTGGGTCCCCTCCATGAACCCCTTGCCCCAGAACCCGCCTGATCCCACCGCTATCTGGGACTGGATCACGTGATAGCCTGACCCCAGGGGATCCTGAGCCGGGTTTAAAAAGCTCAGCAGCCTGGTTTTCTGGTAATCCTGCAGCATGAACCAGAAAAGCGGAGCAGCCATGGGAAGAAGCACCAGAACAGCCTTGACCAGCTTTTTGTCTATCCCCTGGTAGACAATAATGCCCGCCAGAAGAAAGAGTATAATCAGGGCGGATCCCAGGTCCGGCTGTCTGGCCACCATGACCACCGGTATGATGATAATTATAAGTACCTTGAGCAGGTCCTTTAACTGAAGGGGGTGTTCGTCCCGGGACAGGATATGGGCCGTGAGGATCAAGGCACCCAGTTTCACCAGTTCACTGGGCTGAAAACTTATAAAACCCAGGGGAAGCCATCTCTGGGCACCGTAAATGGAAACTCCCCAGAAAAACACGCAGACGAGCAGGATCAGGGATACGGCATAAACATACCAGGAAAGTGCCTTGAGGTGCCTGTAGTCGAAAGACATGACCAGCAGCATGGCCAGAAAGCCCGCCCCTCCCCATACAAGCTGCCTGCTGTAGAAATTGTTCAGGGCGGTTCCCTCGCTCATTCTGAAGGCGCTGGCGGAATAGAGGTTAAGTACTCCGGCGGCGAAGAGCAAAGCCACCAGGGCAAGCATATACCAGTTTATATGCAGAACAAGCTGCCTGTCGATCATGGAAGAGCCTCTGTTACCACCTTCTCCGGGGTAAAAAGGTAGTCGTAGATGGACTTGACCACCGGGCCGGCGGATCTGGACCCGGAACCACCGTGCTCCACCAGGGTGGCCACTGCATAATTTTCATCTCCCTGCCTGGCAAAGCTGATCATCCACCCGTGATGCCTGAACCAGTAGTCAACCGCCTCAAGTTCGTCTTCTTCATGTTCAGGCATGAGCCTTACCACCTGGGCAGTACCGGTCTTGCCTCCCACCTCCGCATCCCTGGTTTGCAGCCGTCTGGCTGTACCGCGTTCCTTTTCCACGGTATCCACCATGGCCTGGTAAATAAAATCCAGAGTTTTTTCCTGCCACGGCAAAGGTTCAGGATCCAGCCTCTTTTCCTCCAGTAGAAGGCTTGGCCTGTAAAGGGTACCTCCATTGGCCAGTGCGGCGGTAAAAACCGCCATCTGAAGTGGAGTGGTCTGCAGAAAACCCTGTCCTATGACCATATTCAGATTGTCCCCGCCTCTCCAGGCCTCGCCCACATTTCTGAGCTTCCACTCCCTGTCCGGTATGATGCCGGCCCTTTCGTGGGGCAGATTGATCCCGGTGGGCTTTCCCAGGCCGCTATTTTTTGCAAAGGGGCTCATCTTGTCCACACCAAGCTTGCGGGCCAGTTTATAAAAATAGGTATCGCATGACTGCACCAGGGCCTTGTTCATGTCCACGTCTCCATGGTGATGCCAGCACCTGAAAACCCGGTTGCCCAGTCTGTAGCGGGCCCTGCAGAAAATTTCCTCTTCCGGATCAAAACCCTCTTCCAGGCCCAGGGCGGCCATGACCGGCTTTAATACGGAGCCCGGGGGGTAGGCGTTCTGGATGGTCCTGTTGCGCAG
>PWGS01000242.1 GCA_003554505.1 Desulfonatronospira sp.
AATCGCGCTCCTGCGACAGGGTCAGGCTTTTGGGGCTGGACTTTGCCGCAAACCCGGATTTTGTTCATCTTTACCTTGAGCCGCCTTCCTGGGACTACACCCCGGGGCAGTTCGTCATGCTCAGGCCGGAAAAATGGGGCCGGGACCCGGTCTGGCCCAGACCCTTTTCCATCTGCGAAAAGACCCGGGAATACGTGCGCATCTTTATGCAGGTGGTTGGACGGGGAACCAGTCTTTTGAGCAGTGCTGCGCCGGACAGTGAAATCAACATGTGGGGTCCGCTGGGGCGCGGGTTCAGGCTCTCCCCTGAAAAACGCTACCTGATCCTGGCCGGGGGCATGGGCATCGCCCCTTTTATCGGCCTTTGCAAGGAACATCCCTATCCCGGCAAGCTGAGCCTTATCTTTGGTCATCGCATGGACCGGTCCTGCTACCCCTTTGATGAACTGCCCGGGGAGATGCAGCGCCAGAACATGCGCCAGACGACCCAGGAAGACATGGAACATTTCGGGCGGGTCCTTAAGGAGCAGATATCCCGGTTTTCTTCCAGGGGAGAGATCCTGGCCTGCGGTCCCATGCCTTTTCTGCAGGTGGTGCAGAAGCATGTGCTGGAAGCAGGGGCCCCGGCCCAGCTTTCGGTGGAGACCAGAATGGCCTGCGGAGTAGGTGCCTGTCTGGGATGCGTGGTCGAGACCCGCAGCCAGGGTCTGGTACAGAGCTGTGTACAAGGACCGGTCTTTGATGCCGGGGAACTGGTGTTGTAGCTATGGATATAAGTGTCGACCTTAATGGACTCCGCCTCAAAAATCCCGTCATGAGCGCATCCGGGACCTTCGGCTACGGCCTGGAATTTTCTCCCTACGGCGACCTGCAAAAGCTGGGAGCCATCGTGGTCAAGGGCCTGTCCCTGCAGCCGCGCAGCGGCAATCCCACACCGCGCATCACCGAGACTCCCTGCGGCATGCTAAACGCCATAGGCCTGCAGAATGTGGGGGTGGAAAAATTTCTTGCACAGAAGCTTCCCTATCTGCCTGCGGATGAAACCCCGGTAGTGGCCAATCTCTATGCCCAGGGTGCCGGGGAATTCATGGAACTGGCGGCAATCCTGGGGGATGCACCCGGAGTGGGGGCCCTGGAGGTGAATATATCGTGTCCCAATGTGCGCTGCGGCGGGGTGCAGTTCGGCCAGGACCCCGGGGCCGCGGCATCCGTCACCCGGGAAGTGCGCAGGGCCTGCCCGCACAAGCCGCTGATCATCAAGCTCAGCCCCAACGTCACGGATATCAGGGTCATTGCCCGGGCGGTCCGGGATGCCGGCGCGGATGTTATTTCCCTGATAAACACCCTGGGGGGCATGGCAGTGGACATCCACAGCAGAAAGCCCATGCTGGCCAGTACCGTGGGCGGCCTCTCCGGGCCCGCTGTAAAGCCGGTGGCCCTGAAGATGGTCTACGAGGTCTGCCGCGAAGTGGATATCCCGGTCATCGGTCTGGGGGGCATCTGCAGCGCCCGGGACGTGCTGGAATTCATCATGGTGGGGGCGCACGCGGTGCAGGTGGGCACGGCCAATTTCATGCGCCCGGACCTGATTTTCGACCTGGTGGACGAGCTGCCGGGCCTGCTGGCTGAACTGGGTGCAGAGTCTCTCGACGACTTCAGAGGTTCCCTGGAGACTGCATAAGATATTCATAACCAACCACCCCCGGCCCCTCCTTAGCCAAGGAGGGGAGCAGTCCGTGCTGGAAATTTCATTACCCCAATCAACAGATAACTGGACTCAGGGTATAGCCCGGGTTAGCAGCTGTATTCTGCGGGGATAAATAAATCAGGGTCACCAGCCTGCTAAGACTTGAAAAAAATCCGGCTGTCAGATAGGCTTACAGCTTGAAAACAAGCTTCACTGCTGGATTTTAAAGGGGTTGCCCTCCAGGAGGGCCGGCCCCTTTATTTGCTGCAACCGGTTGAACCTTTGCAGGGCTTTGCTTCACAGCGAAATTTTAAGGAGATAAAATGTCCCAGCCCATAAAAGAAGCAGCAGCCGTATGCAAGACCATCATGCGCAACGGCTACGACGCATACGTCATCAATGCCCCCCTGCAGGAGCGGGCCATGGACCAGGACCACATGGAAGTGGATATCTGCACGGAACTGGACTTTACCGGCCTGACCAAGCTTTTCCCCAGCCTGGGGACTTCCGGGGGGCTGGATTTCCTTGGTTCTCTGCGCCAGGGCCAGGTGACCTTTAATTTTTTCCCCGCAGACGTCATAGAAAGTTCATACACCGACGGCACCATAGCCCGCATGACTCCCAGGCTGGTCAAGCGCCTGGAAGAGATGGGGGATATGCCCCTGACCTGGGCCTGTCCCTATATTCCGGATCCCAGGGCCGTTTACGACGGCTTTGAAGACCTGGATACAGGCAAAGTCACCCTTGAGGGACTGCCCGACGAGACCCTGAAGAAAGATTACCTGCGGGCCATCAAGGCCCTGCGTTTTTCAGCCAATTTCGGCCTGCCCATAGAGGGCAACACCTGGCTGGCCATTCTCAGATCCTCCAGGAGGGTTCTGGACTACGTGTCCGTTACAGATCTCATGGACGAATGGCGCAAGGTGGAAGCCGAAAACATGCACAGGTTCGTGGATCTTCTGTTTGAGTCCATGATCCTGCACGGTCTCATCCCGGAGCTTGCCGCTCTAAGCAGGGTGGAGCAGGTGAAAAAACAGGAGGAGGGCCTGGAAAATGTGTGGGAGCATACCCTGGGGGTCATGCGTCATTACCCGGAGGAGCTTCCCTATGACTGGTACGGCACCATGGCCTGCCTCTTTCACGACGTGGGCAAGCTGTTTGCCGCGGAATACTTTCACGACAGGATCACTTTTTATCAGCACCACCGTATAGGAGCCAAGGTTGCCCGCAAGATCCTTAAACGGCTCAGGTTCAATACCGATGAGATCGACCTGGTGTGCCACCTGGTGCGCCATCATATGCGCTTTCACTTCATGCTCACGGACCGCGGCATCCGAAGGTTCATGGCTCTGGACGAGTATCCCAGGCTCATGGAAATGGTCCGGGCGGACATCAAGGCCAGGGACGGCAGCTACAAGGAATTCAACCACAACCTGAAGATGCTGCAGAAGGCCAGGGTCAGCGAGGATACCCTGGAGCCTCTCCTGAACGGGCACGAGATCATGGAGTTCACCGGCATCAAGCCCGGTCCCGGGGTAGGGGTGATCCGGGAGGCCCTGCTGCAGGCCCAGGCAGCTGGAGATGTTACTTC
>PWGS01000205.1 GCA_003554505.1 Desulfonatronospira sp.
AGAACCAAATCCTTGATATATTTCTTTATAAGTACCAAATGCTATTATATCACTCGTGGTACTAATTGAAGTCGTTCCGCCTGATGCATAATTTAGTATTCCTGATGCCTCTACATTACTTAATGTGTTAATATCTGATGCTTCATCTTTCCCAAAGAATGGGAAATGGCCAAATGCCGTTGTGGTAGTTGTTGTGGCAATATCTTCGGCATCGTCTCCACCCATGTAAGCCATTTGTCCTTCTACGTTAACTGTAGATGTTGTGGTAATATCTTGAGCGCTACCAACTAATGAAACTTGTCTGTATCCTGATACGTCAATTTTTGAGGTTGCGGTTATTTCACTACCCTCGTAAAACCTAATTTTAGTTACTTTCCCTGACGCAACAGAATTAAAATCAATAACCTGTTCTTTTGTTTCAACAATTTTAAAAACTGATGTTTTTTCTCCGTGGCTACCAAAATTAAAATTGAGGGTTTGTTCATTTAAATTTAAAACTGTAAACAATAATGAAATTTTACCAGAAGAAGAACTGTTAAAATCTAGTGCTTGTTCGTTCAAAACACCAACACCAAATAATGAACTAATTTCCCCGGAAGAATAACTATTAAAACCTAATAACTGTTCACTTAAATTAGAAACACCAAATAATGAACTAATTTCCCCGGAAGAATAACTGTTAAAATCTAATATTTGTTCACTTAAATTAGAAACACCAAATAATGAACTGACTTCTCCAGAAGAATAACTGTTAAAACCTAGTGTTTGTTCACTTAAATTAGAAACACCAAACAAGGAACTAACTTCTCCGGAAGAATAACTATTAAAACTTAATATTTGTTCATTTAAATCAACACCATCAAATAAAGAGCTAATTTCTCCATAAGAAGAACTATTAAAGTCTAGTATTTGTTCGCTTAAATCAGCAAAACCAAACAAGGAAGTAATTTCTCCGGAAGAAGAACTATTAAATTTTAGTATTTGTTCTTTTAAATCAGCAACACCGAATAAAGAAGTAATTTCCCCGGAAGAAGAACCGTAAAAGTTTAATATCTGTTCTTTTAGGTTGGCTTCATTAAATAAAGAAGTAATTTCCCCAGAAGAGTAACCGTAAAAGTTTAATATCTGTTCACTTAAATCAGCAACACCAAATAAAGAGGTAATTTTCCCAGAAGAAGAACCGTAAAATTTTAATATTTGTTCTTTTAATGAACCAGGGAAAAACGAAGATTTTATTTGTCCTGATGAAAAACTATTGAATGTAATATCTTGAGTTGCTGAACGAGCTAAAACAGAAGATAATAAAGCTTCAATTTCACCATATGTACTTAGTTTTTTTTTATTTCACCGGTTATAATGTCAACGTTTTCTAATAAAGGAAGGCCTTCTTCTTCATAGTCACGGATAAAATCGGTAATTAGTCTTTTTTCAAAAACAAATTCTATGTATTGTATTTCGCCAATACTAAATGAATAGTTTGCATCTGTTAAAATTACAATATCATAAAATGTAAATTTAGGTTTCCATTTTCCCTCTTCTTCATCGTAACGATTGAAATTCATTTTTAACAAATATGGTTTATTAAGTTCACGTTTTTTAACCGCATGTTCAACCAAATTCCAATGTATGTCTTTGTCGCCAACAAGCATAATGCCGTCCATTTCGTATGAACTTTCTCTTACTATATTAAATATTTCATTGCTTCCAAAATTTTGAAAACTTTCTGTAGTTGTACTTCGGTTGAAGTTGGGGTTCAAGGCATAAATCCGGGTCTCTTCTTCTTTAATTGCCTGAGCTTCTAAGTCAACCTCAGCTAAATAAATTTCAACCTGATTACCATAGTTAATATCTTTGCTAATGTCAAAGTCTAAGTTAATTGTTGCATATGCATATCTTTTAGACCTTGTAACCTCTAAATCACCGACGGGCGTTAAATTATCTGTACTTGTAACCATATTAAAGCGCTCTTTGGTTCCGCTTTCTTGAACATCAACATTTAAACTGAACAACTGACCACGTAAATTGTTTTTAAATTCGTTAATTGCAGATATAGCATTGTCCATAAGCTCTGGGTCGTCGACTTCAATTTGAAAGGTTATAGGTAGCGTATAGTCAACATTAAAGAACCCCTCAATAGGAATAATATTCCCGTCATAACTTTCAATTGTCATAGGTACATATTTTCCTTCTTCTGTTGCGTAAGGATTATCTTCTATATCAATAAATTGCGAATGTGAACCATCTTCTTTTTCTGAAGCTGTCCAAAAACCTAAATCAAAAGTTATACCAAAAGAGTTATTGTTAAGTTTATCTCTTATAAAATTTGTTAGCGCTCTTTCTATATCAGCGTCAATGTTTACAAATGTATCTGACATAACTACCTAAATCTCCTTCCAAAATGTGCATGTGCCTCTCCCCTTTTACTGCTTCTTGTTCTGTTTGAAACATGTCTTGAGCGTCCGACAAGATATCTATCTCCGAGTTCACCGACTGCCCCAGTACCTTTACTTTGTGTCAGCCTGAAAAATTCTTGTGAAAACGAAAGCTTTTCCATTGCTCTTACAGATTTATCAGTGTTTAGATATGAGTTTATTCTTTCTATGGCTTTATTCAAAAATTTTCCAGTAATCCATCCGCCATGACCACCATAACCCATTTCTAATCTTTTTGCATAAGGAGCGTCACGATAAGGTATTTTAAATTGCATCTTTTTTGGTGTCAGTGATATAACACGTATTGAAGAAGCAAGGTTACCTGTGTCGTATGGAGAAGCCCATATAAAATCTCTATATATATGTTGACCAAGAGCTTTACTAAACCCTTTTGGTTTATTATTTTTTTCATCAGGCATAATTATCAATCCATATAAATAAGTTTAATTGCCATATCACGGTATAAACTGGCATCTATGTTGTACATACGTATTGTATCGTTTGTATTAAGTAAAGGTAAGACTTTCCTGACAAACATAGGTCTGTCTCCAATCACTACCTTATCTCCTGGTTTTACATCAACCGTAGCATCAGATGTTAATATTCGATAACTCTGTTCTAAACCTTCACGTCTTGTAATGCGTTGAACAAACTCTTCATCAAATCCCCGTTTAACATAAGAGTCGCTTGTTCCGTCAGCGTATCTAAATTTCTGACCGATTTCATCATAACTTTTCTTTCCATCTTCAACGACTTGAGAATATAATGTGGCAACATAAGACTCAATAAAAGGCATTGCTCTATAGTTTTGCATGTTACCAAGTCTGTCTTTCATATTACCACTC
>PWGS01000302.1 GCA_003554505.1 Desulfonatronospira sp.
TACTTTCAAATCTAATCAGCCCTCCTGAGAAGATTTTTTCCTGCAGGGGGCGGGAAGGAAAAATAATGTTCGGCAAAAGCCTCAATCTTTTCAAGATATTCGGTTTTCAGATCAAGGTGGATATCAGCTGGGTGATAATAGCCCTGCTGGTAACCTGGTCCCTGGCAGTGGGATTTTTTCCCCACTTCATTGAAGACCTGAGCCCCATGGGCTACTGGATACTGGGCGGTATAGGAGCCCTGGGACTTTTTTTCTCCATTCTGTTTCACGAATTCTGGCATTCCTGGGTGGCCCGCAATTACGGGGTCCCCATACGGGGCATCACCCTGTTTATCTTTGGCGGTGTGGCCGAGATGGAGGATGATCCTCAGAATCCCAAGAGTGAATTCTGGATAGCCATTGCCGGACCTCTGGCCAGCCTCTTTCTGGCCCTGGCTTTTTTTGTCCTTTATAATGCGGCCCAGTTTATGGGATGGGGACCGGCCGCCATCATTGTTTTCATGTACCTGGCGCTTATAAACACCATTGTGGCTGTTTTCAATCTGATCCCCGCCTTTCCCATGGACGGCGGGCGGATATTAAGGGCTGTCCTCTGGAAATGGAAGGGAGACCAGCGCTGGGCAACCCGCATTGCAGCCAATATGGGCTCCATGTTCGGTCTGGTGCTCATAGGTATTGGAATTCTGAATATGCTCACAGGCAACGTGTTAGGGGGGGTATGGTATTTTGTCATCGGAATATTTATCCGCTACGTGGCCCAGAATGCTTACAGGCAGATGATGATTAAAAGCGCTGTGGCCGGAGCCAGGGTAAGATCACTCATGAAACGGCCGGTCTACGTTTCCCCGGATATAACTCTTGCCCGGCTGGTTGAAGAGTATGTCTACCAGTTTCATTTCAAGATGTTTCCAGTGGTGGATCAGGGGAAACTGCTGGGCTGCATCACCACCAGACAGATCGGAAGCATCGACCGGCATCAGTGGGGAGATACACTGGTGCGCAATGTGTACAATCCCAGCTCGGACAGCAACACTGTCCACCCCAACACCGACATACTGTATGCCCTGAACAGGATGAACCAGGAAGGGCAGAGCAGGATGATGGTGGCGGAAAACGGCATCCTGCTGGGGATGATTTCCCTTAAGGACATTATGGGCTATCTCTCAGCCAGGATGGAGATAGAGGGAGACCGCAGCTTTTCGGACTGAACAGCCGGGCTTGTTCAAAGCTTTATTCAACCCGGACACAACAGGCCATGACCGGCATCATAATTAATTCACCGGAACGCGTTGTTTTATAAGGATAATCCTGCCTGCATAAAATTATTTTTTCAGACAAGATCCTACAGACTTGATGCCAGTCTTAAGGTTGGCGGGAATTATCATCCCCTGGCCCAGGCCTTCCAGGCCCAGTCTGCGAAGTAACCTATGATTATGGGAAAAATCAGGCTGGCCGCCATGCGGCACAGGGCGAATTTCCAGCCCATAATGGGAGCCTCGTAGATGAGCAGGCGGTGAAAACCAAGCAGTGCCCAGGAAGTGAGAAAGGCCACCAGAGGCCCCACTCCTGCCCCGGCCTTGAGCAGCACCGCCATCAGCGGAAAAAGTATGAACGGTCCTCCAGGCATTACCGCCCCGGCCAGGGTCCCCAGGGCCAGCCCCCTGAACCCGGATTCCGGTCCCAGTATGTCCGCCAGCAGATCTTTGGGCAGAATCTGTTCCACCATACCGGCGAGTATAAAGGCCACCACCAGGATGGGCAGTATTTTTCCCAGCATTTTCATTCCCTGGACGAATCCGTCATTGACCAGTTGCGGATCCTTTTTGAATGCGATAATGCTCGCCGCCAGACAGAGAATGAGTATGAACAGAAAGGTTCCTTTCATGCCGCTCCCGCTTTAATTTTTAACTGGGTTGGATGAGCCATGAATTTACAAGAAAAGATGAGTTTGACAAGAAAGATTTTTGAGCAGGCACTTGGTTTAAGCCCTGCTGGAAGTATATTTGCAGCCTGGACAGGGGGGAAGGATTCCACGGTGCTGCTGCATCAATGGATGGTTTTATTGCAGGAAAGGGATCCTGGGGCACAGGTGCGGGCTTTGAACCTGAATACAGGGTATAAATTTCCCGAGGTCCTGGAGTTCAGGGACGAGATGGCCTGGGAATGGGACATAGATTTGGTGGTGGCTGGTCCCGATTCCAGTGCCGCCCGAGAGCTGGAGGGGACTTCAAAGGTAGAGTGTTGCAGGACGCTCAAGGTTAAGCCCCTGCAGAAAGCTGTGAAACAGCAAGGAGTCAAGGTTTTGTTGACCGGCATCCGCAGGGATGAGCACCCCTCCCGGGAAAACCCACCGGAAGTGCAGGAAAAAAAGGATCCGGACTATTATCAGGTTAATCCCATAGCACACTGGACGGAAATGGATATCTGGTCCTATATCATGCTCAAAGGACTGCCTTACTGCTCTTTATACGATGCCGGATACAGGTCCCTGGGCTGCATGCCCTGCACGGTCAAAGGCACGCATATGAATGAACGTTCCGGCAGGCACCAGGATAAAGAAGAGAGCATGGATATGCTGCGCAGCATGGGGTATTTTTAGGCATGGAGCGTGGGGCATGGAGCATGGGGCATGGAGCATGGGGAAGAAGTGTGCAGGTATGGGAGGATGCGGGTGAAAGAATATGAGAGGGCATAGATAAGCAGAGAAGGCGGGGAAAGAGCTGAGGGTGGTGGTCAGGAATTCAGTCGATGGCGTCGAACATGCACTTGTCCAGGCAGAGCATGCACCTGATGCATTTTTGAGGATCTATTTCTGCGGGCTGTTTCTTTTTCCAGTATATTGCCCCGGAAGGACAGCTTTTCTGGCATAGTCCGCAGGAGGTGCACTTTTCGGGATCAACCCGGAATTTTACCAGGGCTGTGCATTTTTTGGCCGGGCACTTCTTGTTCCTGATGTGGGCCTCGTATTCCTTGGGGAAGTATTTCAGGGTGGAGAGTACCGGGTTGGGAGCGGTCTGGCCCAGACCGCAAAGGGAACTGTCCCGGATGGTGGCCGAGAGGTCTTCCAGTTCCCACAGGTCCTGAATAACTCCTTCCCCGGCGCGGATGCGGTCCAGTATCTCCAGGATGCGCATGGTGCCTTCCCGGCAGGGGGTACATTTGCCGCAGGACTCTTCCTGCACGAACTCCATGAAAAACCTGGCCATGTCCACCATGCAGGTGCGCTGGTCCATGACGATCATGCCTCCGGAGCCCATGATGGCCCCGGCCCGGCTGA
>PWGS01000237.1 GCA_003554505.1 Desulfonatronospira sp.
GATTGCCAGGATGATTATGGCCAGGGGCAGGCCCGGCCAGGGCTGCACCAGCTTTTCCCCCCAGCGCCGCCTCCTGGAACTGTTCTGGGCCGGCTTTCCGGTGGTGACTTCCCTGGACAGCTTCTCGGCCATGCTCCAGTGTTTTTCCTGGCTCCAGTCCAGCCTGGGCTCAAAGGGACGGTCCAGGGCATTGCGGATCTCGTTTTTTAATTCCTGAAATCCTTGTTTCTCCACAGCCACCATGGGTACTATGGGTACACCCAGGCTGCGGGATAGACCTTCCCAGTCGATATGTATGTTTTTGTCCCGGGCCAGGGCCACCCGGTTGAGGGCTACCACTGTGGGCAGGCCGAAGCTTAAAACCTGGAACAGAAGGTAGAGACTGCTTTCAAGATTGTTGGCGTCCACCACGCAAATGACCGCGGCCGGAGCGGAGCCGAGGTCGTCGGCGCAGACGTCGCTTTCTTCGCGGCAATGGGAGCAGGTGCTCTGGGTTCCGGGCTTGTGCTGACCGCGGAGCATATCCACGGCCACCTGCTCGGCCTGGTTGGTGGCATTGAGGGTGTATGTGCCGGGAACATCCACCAGGACCACGTCCCGGTCGTTTATCCCGGCTTTGCCGGCAACAAACTCAACGGTGGTTCCGGCGTAATTGGCGCAGCTTACGCTAAGCCCGGTCAGATGGTTGAATATTACGCTCTTGCCCACATTGGGCGGGCCCATGAGCAGGACATGGGCCTTACTCATTCTCTGGGCAGAGGTCGAGCTGTTTGCGCAGCTTTATCTGCCTGGCAACGGAGCGTCCCAGGGCGGTATGCCTGCCTTCCACTTCTGCAACCAGAGGGCCTCCGAACCTGGCCCTGCAGCGCAGGCAGACTTTTTTCCCGGGTCTGAATCCCAGGGGTTCCAAAAGGGCCTGATCGGGTATGGAATCGATTTCGCCTTCTTCGTCCAGCTGCAGACAGTCGAGGGTTCTCAGGTGTTCGCATTCAGGGGGTCGGTGCGGGCATTCCCTTGTGTCTTGTTTGCGGCCAAACCACATCTTAAACATTTCAGGCTCCTTTATTTTCTGGAAAATATAATTTAATCCGGGCTTTTATTTTGATTTTCAATATCATTAACAGGTGAATATAAAAAGTCAAGGGGTGTCTTGAATTTGAATGTAATTATCAAATGATATTTTTTAAAAAAAGTCAAGACATTTTTTGAGTCCCCAGAGTATTTTTTGTTTTTTCTGCCGGCATTTCTTTAAAGAGGATCACGCTTTTTTTGCCCAGCATCTGCCTGACCCGGATACTTTTAAACCCGCAATGCTGTGAAAAGTTGTCCGCGCCGGGGTAATACCTGCAGAGATAGTCCCTGGGATCCCTGAAGACTATTCTGGAGCCGGGTCTTATATGCTTCATGACTCTTTTCAGGACCGGCTCCATGGGCTGGACATGCAGGGAAAGCCAGACAGCATCAAAACCGGTAAAATCAAGTGTTGTTCCGCAGCCGGCAGCAAGGTTGACCATGTCCCGGGTACCGGATTTTTCCAGGGCTCTTTCAGCCCAGCCAAGGGCGCCGGTATCCTGGTCCACGGCAGTGACAACGGCACCGAATCCTGCAAGCCCCATTGCCGTCATGGGCAGGGGGCCGCACCCCACATGCATGACGTTCATTCCGGGTTTGATGCGGGAGGCCATGATCTCGCGCTGCAGCATCTTTTTGTAGAAAAGCCTGTAATATGCCCCGGCAAAAAAGGGCCAGGCGCTTCCAATTGTTTCCAGCCGTTTGATAAGACTTAAAAAGGACTGGTCCAGGCCTGATGTTGTCGAGGCTGGTGTGTATGTGGCCTCTGCGGATTGGTGGTGGTTATTCATTTGTTTCTCTTGCAGTGGGTTCAAGTAAAGGTTGTATCAAAAAGGAACTGTTCAACAGTTTTATCCGGAGCTGAATAGCTGCAATGGTCAGCACGCAAGGGAAACTTTGATTTGTGTATTAATTTTCAATATCAATAATTTCCTGTTATTATTTCGCCGTCTTGCCGGCAGGGCTATGTTGTTTTTAGTGGAAAACAATTTTAATAAAAGCTTAAATGTCTATCTGACTTTGCACTGGGCGCAGTATCCGTAAAGATACATACTGTGCCCGTTAAGAGTGAATCCGTGCTGTCTGGCCAGTTCTTCCTGAAGTTTTTCTATGCGGTGATCAACGACCTCTACGCTTTGGCCGCATTCTTTGCATATAAGGTGATCGTGGTGACTCTGACCGTAATATGGCTCGTACCTGTTTACCCCGTCCCCGAAGTCGACTTCTCGAGCAATGCCGGCATCAGACAACAGTTTGAGAGTGCGGTATACGGTAGCCTGTCCTATTGAGCGGTCCTGCTCCCTGGTCTTGCGGTAGAGCTCTTCAGGGGAGATATGGCCCTGGGTGTTCCAGAATACGTCGAAAATGATAGCCCGCTGTGAGGTAAAGCGCAGCTTTTCCTTGGCCAGATACTGAAAAAACTGTTCCCGGGCATCCTGCATTTTTTTCTCCCTGATAATGAAATTCCTTATCTGCATTCACATGTGTTTGTCAACTCAAAAGTTTAGAAAAACCAAAAAAAGGAGGCTGTGAAACACAGTGTTTGCTCCTTGACAGGACAAAACACAAATGTATAGGCTTGAGAATATTATCATCACTCGGGTGCTCCAAAGGGAGCATAATAGGGAACCCTGTGCAAGTCAGGGACGGGCCCGCCGCTGTAACCGGGGACGAAAGCCGCATGAAGCCACTGCCCCGCACTTACTTTTTTCTTTAAGGAAAAAAACATCATAGAAAAGTAAGTGCGGGGGGGGAAGGCGCGGTGGAGGATGATCCGGAAGTCAGAAGACCTGCCCGAGTGAGCGCGGAAGACATTTTTCTTCGCGGCACGAGAGTCTTTCGCTGTGAGTGGCAGGATAAAACCGGGAAATCCCGCACTTACTAGGGCTGATCTTCATCAGCCACTGGGCGACATGCTATGCAGCCCAAGTAAGTGCGGGATTTTTTTTGTTCAAGAACCAGTAACAAGGAGAGAGTTATGAAAAAGGTTTTACTGATGGTGGGTTTGATTGTACTGCCCATATTTGTGCTGATTCAGGGCGTACATGCACACAGTCACAGCCACGGCCATGATCACCACCATGACCATGAACACGATCATAATCACCACCATGACGAGGACAAAGACATGAAAAAAGGTATACTCCTTGCCGCCTTCGGTTCCAGCTATCCCCAGGCCCAGCCGGCCCTGGACAATATTGAGC
>PWGS01000255.1 GCA_003554505.1 Desulfonatronospira sp.
GATTGACAGTGCAGCTGAGCCTGTTCACGGCCTGCATGATCATTTCCGGCCTGGAGAATACCGGTACTTCCATGCTGCAGAAAAAGCGAAGCATTTCCAGCCTGTTGTACATATCCGGGGAGTATACAGGGCCGATTTTTTTGATAGCCAGCCCGTCCAGGGTAGCCAGGTCCAGGTCTCCGTAGAACAGGGTCTTGCGGTTTACATCGAAAAGCACAGAGGCGATGTCCACAACACAGCGAAACCCGGTTTTCTTTTCCAGAGCATCTGCCAGCTTCTCAGTGGACCAGCTGCCGGGGTTGCCTATCACGGCTATTTTTCTGTCTTTTTTTGAAGCATTCATGGTCTTGTAGTGAGCTTTTCGAGCCTATTGTAGTGACTTATTCCTGAAACCCTGTCATAAAAAACAAGGAAAATTTGTGCTATGATGTTGGAATTATTCTGCTTTTTTGTTTTTCTCATGCTGCTGCCTTTGTCGGGGTCGGTATCGGTATCGGTATCGAAAGTACCGGGCAGCTTATTACATGACTTTGCCTCTGAATTTGATTCTGACTTCGACCCTCTCCGAGCTGTAGGCTCTCCGAGCCGGAAGCCGATACCGATACCGATCCCGATGATAAGCGTAAGTACAGACGCTAAAGTGGCCAGGGGCAATTTTTTCGCTTGGGTTGCGGGCACAGACCGCCTTAGCATGTTTCTTCTTGTTGTTGAGCATTTTCAAAGACCTGGCCATTTTGGGCTCTAATTGCCTGGCACATCAGAAGCTTGAATATTTAAATACATCCGGAGGCAAGGCAAACTCCTTCCAGGGGCTTCCCCTGTGGGCAATGAGTTTTTCAGCCAGGTAAAGGGCCCGCTGGTACATGCCAAGAGCGAATTCCTGGTTGAGCTCAAAGCGCGTGGAAGTAAAAAATGAGCGGATCAGTCCCAGAGCAAGCCTGGCATCGAAAGTCTCATCTGCATTTTCAGCTGCAAACCGCCTGGAGAAATTGTAAAAATCCTGGTTCAGCCGGTTGATGAGTCTGCGTACCCCGGCATCAAAAACCGGTTTGCGATAGTTGGATACCAGGAAAACAGATACATCCTGCACGTAATCACCATAACACGAACGGTGCAGGTCGATAAAGTAAATCTGCTGTTCTTTCTGGTTATATATTATGTTGTTGGTGTTAAAGTCGCCGTGGATAAATATACAGAAAGGAGTCTTCAGTCCGGACTCCACCTCGCTCAGGAGCCTGATGACTTCCTCCAGGGAGGGAGTGGTCAGAGAGCCGATGCTGGCTTCGGAAAAGTTGAATTCCGGGTGAATCATGAGCACGTCGTCGATGCGCTGAGCAAGCTGATTCATAAATCCGGAATTCACCTGCTTGTTCTTGAGAGTATCTTTCCATGTGATTGACAGGGTTTCCTTAAGTATGAACAAAGCGTTTTCCAGGGTGTCCCGGTCCTGAGTCAGAACTGTCTCCTGCAGGGAGCCCCCGGGGAGAAATTCCAGAAGCATGGAAGCACTTTTTCTGCTCTGGGTATAACTGAATACCCTGGGTACCAGGCTGGGAAAGACCCTTTTCCAGGTCTCGATGTTTTCTTTTTCTCTGGAGATCTTTCCGGCTTTGCCTTCCTTGAAAAGGACCGCCTGAGTCCCGTCCCGGGATGAATCCATGACTTTTCCGATACGGCATCCAGACCTGGACTCCCAGATGGATTCGAAGCCTACATCCTGAATGGAAATATCGTTGTTTATGGAGTCAAGATTCTCCACCAGGGCTTGATACTGATGAATTTTCAGCTTTTCGCCGAATACGGAGAAAATGATGGCTTCACCGATATTGAGCATGGCATCCCCCATCCTTTCCAGATAGCGGAAGATAAACAGGCAGGTTATGAGGTTCTGTTTGTTTTCCGCGGAGTCCAGTTCTTCGATTATCTGATCGAAAACGCGTTTGAAAAGCTTGTCTATAACGAACTCGCTTCTGCATATTTGCAGGGCGTGATTCAGGTCCCTGGTGAAAAGCCCCTGAACAACCATGTCCAGGGAATTGCTCAAGTGCTGGAAAAATGGCTGGTAATTGTAGTTGTGCAGGTATCCAATGCTGGAAAGATAGTTGAGCTGGTCGACAACATAAACGGAAAAGTCGCTGATCTTTTCCAGGTTGTTGCTGATGATGTTGGTGGCCCGGATAAAGTCCACCTGTTTTTTGGTCAGGTTTTCCTCTCCGTGTATTCTGGAAAAACACAGATTTTCAATAATGGCTTTGTAATTATCTATACGGTCGTCCCTGGATTTGACCTTATCCACCAGGTCAGGCTCTGGGTCCCGGATGATTTTCTGGGTGTCATCAAGCTGCCTGTTGACTTCCAGGACCATAAAATGGATCTTTTCTTCCAGATCGCTGAAATAAGGCATTTAGCCGTTCCTTGTATCTTTTTTTTCACTATGGTTCCAGGAGTCGTCCAGCTCTGGGAGACCATCCTCATCTGCCCACCTGAAGCGCAGGTTCAGCTTTACCTCGCCATCCTTCTTTTTACCCTTGATGGTAAATTTGATAAGCCCCGAGGGCTCAATGTCCAGAGTCTGTTCATTGCTGGAAAGGTGGATGCTGCCTTGCTGGAAGCCCTCTTTCAGGGCATCCAGATACTTACAGATGGTTTCTTTGTCCTGGAGTTATTCCAGAAAAAATTTCTTTTCTTCAGTCATTATCCATCCAACCTGGCTTTATACTCATTCATTACTTTCCGGCGGTCAAAATCGCCTATGATCAGCGATTTTTTAATGGTCAAATCATCCCATGCCGGCTGAACCCCGATTTCACGGTAGTACTTGGCTGCATCGATCTTGGTGGAGTCCTTTATTTTTTCCCCCATGTGCGCGTCGTCTCCCATAAATACCAGAAGAGGTCTCTGGGATCTGCTTCTGGATTTGTTCTGGCGGTTGATGACATTCACCAGAAACTCGGTATATTCCCGGGACTGTGGGTTCCATACCTCATACCCGTCTATATCGTATTCACAAAGCAGTATGGGCCAGAACTGTTCAGGATGCGGGACAACTATACCGCATCCCAGGCTTCTGGCCTCTTCGATGACTTCCGAGGTGCGGTAGAAGTATTCCAGGCTGAAGTTGGACTTGACGATTTTTTTTACGGCCTTGACGAACACCTGGACCCTGTTGATGAACTGGTCGGGGTAAAGGTGTCTCTGGCCGTCAATAAAGTCCCGCAGCAGCTTGTTTTTCAAAAAATCCCTGGAGA
>PWGS01000157.1 GCA_003554505.1 Desulfonatronospira sp.
ATCCCCAGTTCAGTCACCTGCGGGTGCCGGTGGAAAAGGGCCGGGATATAGTGGAGGGCATGTACGGAAACATATCCGGGGATGCCATACCCAGGTACATAGCCACCGCCGGAGGAAAGATTCCCCTGCACCGCAGCAATGTCCTGGACCGGGAGCAGGGTGACATCATCCTGCAGAAGCCATGGAGCGGTGAGCAGGTCAGGTATCCTGATGCAGACCCTGAGTTGTATTCAGCTTCCCGGTGGGGACTGAAGAGATATGATGTAAACTGATACATAAAGGCGAGCTATGCCGCGACCCAAGCGAAAAAAATGCCCCTGGCCACTTAAGCGTCTGTGCTTACGCTGATAATCGGGGTCGGGGTCGGTATCGGTATCGGCTTCCGGCTCGGAGAGCCTACAGCTCGGAGAGGGTCGCAGTCAGAATCAAATGCGGTAGGCACAGTCATGTAAAAAGCTGCCCGATACTTTCGATCCCGATTCCGATACCGACCCCGACACCGATAAAGGCAGTAGCATAAGAAAAACAAAAAAAAGAGGAATAATTCCAGCGCAATAGCACAAATTTTTCCTGTTTTTTATGACCTCAGTGTATTGGAAGAAGATTTATCACGCCAGAGGCGTGACAAACAGGTTTTCAGGAAGTAAGTCACTCCAAAAATAATGCAGCCCATGATTCAAAAAATTGCAGAGGATATATATTTCAGGCAGCAGGAAATGCTGGACCTTTTGAGGCAGCTGGTGCTCATCCAGAGCGGCAGTCACAACAAAGAGGGCCTGGACCGCATGGCTGAAACCATGGCCGGAATTCTGGCCGGTACAGGTATGGACAGCCGGGTTGTTCCTTTTACCCACTGCGGCAACATGGTCATTGCCCGGACCCCCAAAGCCGGGGAACAAAAGGGCCTGCTACTGGTGGGGCACATGGACACGGTATTTGCTGCAGATACTTCATTCGACTGGTTCCAGGAGGACGAGACATGCGCCTACGGCCCCGGGGTCCTGGACATGAAGGGCGGGCTGGTTGTGGGGGTGTTTGCCCTCAAGGCCCTGGCCAGGTTCGGTATGCTTCAGGATCTGGCAGTGACTTTTTTGTGCAACTCCGACGAGGAGGTGGGCTCGCCTTATTCCCGGGGATTGATAGAGGAATTAAGCCAAGAGAGCAAAATGGCCCTGGTTCTGGAAGGAGGCGGGCTTGACGGGGAGCTTGTTGTAGGTCGCAAAGGAAAAATCGGCCTGCAGGTGCAGGTGTGTGGATCGGGAGGCCATGCAGGGAATTTTTCCGGAAGTTCTAAGCCAAGCGCTGTTGTGGAGGCCGCGCACAAGGTGCTGTTCCTGGAAGAGTTGAACAGTCCTTCAGGCATTCAGGTGAATGTGGGCAGGGTCCAGGGCGGCACAAGGCCCAACTGCATCCCGGAAAAAGCATTGCTGGAAGTGGATATCCGCTACCAGGACGCTGGAGAGGAAAAAGTGCTGCAGGACAGAATACAAAGTATATTGAAGACCTCTCAAGTCCCGGGAACAAGCTGTACCTGGGAAGTGGTGTCTTCACGGCCCCCCATGCCCCGGGGCAAACAGGGGGAAGCACTGTATGCGCTTGCCCGGGAGGCTGCCGGGGAACTAGGGATCGCCATTGGCCGGGAGGTGCGCGGAGGAGTGTCCGATGCCAATTTTATCGCCGCATTGGGACTGCCGGTGCTGGATGGCCTGGGGCCTGTGGGGGATCATGACCACAGCCCCTCGGAATACATTTTAAAAAACAGCCTGACCCAGAGATGCGCCCTCACCGCGGCCTGCATCTTAAAGGCACTGCATCAGGCCAAATGATATCTGAAATGCTGATCATCCATGGGCCCTGGCCCTGGCCTGTGCCTCCTGCTCTGACTTGTCCCCGGCCTTGAAAATATCAGCCAGGTCCAGCCAGAACTCACTTACGTCTGGTCTAAGGGCCACGCTCTGCCTGGCCAGGGATTCGGCTATTTCCGGATCGTCCCCGCTTTCCAGGTACATCCTGGCCATGAGGTTCAGGGAAAAGGCGTCCCTGGGATCCTGCACAAGGGCCTGGTGCAGAAATTCCCGGCTCTGTTCCTTCTGGCCCTGCTTCCAGGCAAGCCTGGCCAGGTGCCTGGGGGCAAGACCGGCTCCATCCCGGGTTTGGCCCGCATCCTGGTAGCACCGGGCAGCCTTTTCAAAATCCGCACTGTGTTCAGCCAGTTGGCCGAGTCTTAGCAGGCTGAAGGCGTGGGAGGAATCGATTTCAAGACATTTTGCAAAAAGGCCGGCAGCCTCCTGGGAGTCACCCTGCTTGAGGCAGACGCAGCCCAGGTTGTACCAGGCCATGAGGTTTTCGCCGTCCCTGGCGGTGATTTCCTGAAAATGCCGCCTGGCCAGTTCCAGCCTGCCCAGGCGGGCATAACATATGGCCAGGGAATTACGGGCCAGAAGGTTGTTTTCATCTGCGGCCAGGGCCTGCTTGTATTCCTCCAGGGCGGCAAAGGTATCCCCCTGGCTGAACAGGGAGTCGGCGCTCACGGTCAGGGTCAGAGAGTCAAAGCAGGCTACTCTGGGGGGGGGAATGAGCCTGGCGTGTTCCAGGGTTTTGCGGCAGTTTTCCAGGGTATCTGTTTTGGAATAGCTCAGGCAGGGAAAATCTGCCAGGGCCACGCTTGCCGCGACGTGCAGCCAGGATTTTATCTCCTCCATCAAAAGGACCCAGGGCTCTTTGAGGCTTTGGGAGTTCTGGCCGGAGAAATAAAGCACCATGCAGGTGGAGCTGTATCTGCCGCTTAAGGGCTGCGGGGAAAATCTTCTGTCCACCAGCCTTATGATTTCCTGGACCAGGTTCTCCAGGTCAATGCCTTTGCTCTGGGTGTCCTTGCCCGGGTATTCCAGCTTGAGCATGGCCATACAGAAGCACTCGTCCCGGATCCTGGCCCGGGTCCACAGGGAGAGAAAGTCCCGGTAGGAATAAAGCCCGGTAAAAAGGTCCCGGGGCTGAATATCTTTATTCGGCATATCCTGTTTTTCCAGGAGGCTTTCCTTTTCCGCCAGGAGGCTCAGTTTGTCCCCGGGCTCAATCTTCCAGGCAGGATCGTTCAGGTAGAGTATTTCCGCAATGGAAACCTCCTCCTGAACTTCCTGAATGGTTATTTCACCCTTGTGTATAGCCGGATATGTCCCGGATGGTGAATGCCCGGCCTTTTTTATGGACTGGGACTGGCCGTTGAACTTCTGGG